>NZ_JBFBDO010000021.1:0-97063 GCF_040683335.1 Kitasatospora sp. NPDC093806 | reverse complement strand
GCCCGGTCGATCTCGGCGAGCGCCAACCGGGCCCAGCCGTCCGGGTCCTGCGGCCGCGCCCGGTGGTCCCGGTGCCGTGAGCCCGTCCACTTCCGGCACCGTCGCGGAGCCGGACCCGGTGGCCGCCGCCCGCGCCGCGACCGAGCAGCGGCCGCAGGACCCGGACGGCTGGGCCCGGTTGGCGCTCGCCGAGATCGACCGGGCCCGCCTCACCCTGGACGCCGCCGACCTCGCCGCCGCCGAACAGTCCCTGCGCCGTTCGCTCGCCCTGCGCCCCGAGCGCAACTACGACGCCGTCCTCGGCCTGGGCCAACTCTCCGCCGCCCGCCATGAGTTCGGGCAGGCCGAGGAGTACGCCCGGCAGGCCACCGTGATGGCCCCCGACCGCCCCGCCGGTTACGCCGTCCTCGCCGACGCCGAGATCCAGCTCGGCGACTACCCGGCCGCCACCGCCGCCGCCCAACGCCTGCTCGACCTCGCCCCGACCGTCGCCGGCTACACCCGCGCCGCGTACGACCTGGAGACCCACGGGCGTGCCGCGGAGGCCCGGATCGCCCTCGACCGGGCCCGCGAGAGCGCGACGAACCCCGCCGACCAGGCCTTCTGTGAGCACCGGTTGGGCGACCTCGCCTGGGAGGACGGCCGGATCGAGGAGGCCGGGCAGCACTACCGGGCCGCCCTCGCCGCCGCCCCCGCCGACCGGAACGCCGAGGCCGGCCTCGCCCGCGTCCTCGCCGCGCAGGGCGCCGTCGACGAGGCGGCGGCCCGCTACCGGGCGCTGGCCGCCCGCGCGCCGGTCCCGCAATTCCTGCTGGAGCAGGCGGAGTTGCTGCTGGCAGACGGCAGGGCGGCGGAAGCCGCCGAACCGCTGGCCGCGCTGGCGGCGGAGGTCCGGCTGCTGCGATCCGCCGGACCGGGCGCACCCGTCGACCCCTACCTCGGCCGCTACCTGGCCGACCACGGCGACCCCGCCACCGCCGTCACCCTGCTGCGCGGCGAGTGGGCGGCCCGGCGCAGCGTGCTGGTCGCCGACGCCCTCGGCTGGGCCCTGCACCGGGCCGGCCAGGACGCCGAGGCCCTCGACCTGCTGCACGAGGCGGCGCGCACCGGCTGGCACAGCGCGGCGTTCGACTACCACCTGGGTGTGGTCGAGCACGCCCTCGGCCACCGCGCCGAGGCCGCCGACCATCTGCGCGCCGCGCTCGCCCGCAACCCCCGGTTCTCCCCGTACCACGCGCCCGAGGCGGCCGCGCTGCTCGCCCAGCTCCCCGAAGGAGAGCCCGAATGACCCGCCCACCGGCCCGGCACCGCCTGCGCGCCGCACTCGCGACCGGCCTGCTCGCCGTCGTGGCCGCCGCCGGCCCCGCACCCGCCGCCCATGCCCACCCGCTCGGCAACTTCACCGTCAACCGGTACGACGGCCTGCGGCTGCTGCCCGACCGGATCGAGGACACCGCCGTCGTCGACACCGCCGAGATCCCCACCGCCCAGGAGCAGACGGCCACCGACACCGACCGCGACGGCCGGGTCAGCGAACCGGAGGCGGCCGCGCGGGCGGGCGTCCGGTGCGGCGAACTGGCCGTCGCGGCACGGGGGTCGGTGGACGGGGCGGCCGTGCGCTGGGAGGTCGCCGGTGCGGCGCTGGAGTACCGCCCCGGCGCCGCCGACCTCCCCACCGCCCGGCTCAGCTGCACCCTGCGCGCGCCGGCCGACCTCAGCCGCCCGGCCGCCGTCACCTTCGACTCCGGGGCCGACCGGGGCCGGGTGGGCTGGAAGGAGGTCAGCGCGAGCGGCGACCACGTCCGGCTGTCCGCCTCCGACGTCCCGGCGGCCAGCGTCAGCGACGAACTGCGCGTCTATCCGGAGGAGTTGGCGGGTCAGCCGCCGGCGGTGGTGTCGGCGGCGCTGCGGACCGAGCCGTCGGCGGAGGGGACGGCCGCTCCGGGGCGGGCGGCGCGTTCCGGAGGCGCGGCGCAGGCGCCGCCCGGTGGGGAACCCGTACTGTTCCCGGCGCTGGAACGGCGGTTGGCCGCGCTCGCCACGACGACGGACCTCACCGTCCCGGTCGGCCTGCTCGCCCTCGGCCTCGCGCTGCTGCTCGGGGCCGGTCACGCCGCCCTCCCCGGTCACGCCAAGCTCGCCGTCGCCGCCTGCCTGGCCCGGCGCCGGGGCGGGGTCCGCGCGGCGGTCGCGGTCGGGGCCACGGTGACGGCCACCCACACGGCGGGGGTGCTGATCACGGGGCTGGTGCTGACGGCGTCGATGACGCTGGTCGGCGAGCACCTGCTCGGCTGGCTCGGCGCGGCGGGTGGCGCCCTGATCGCGGCGATCGGGGCGGGGCTGGTGGTCACCGCCCTCCGCGGCCTGGCGGGCGGCGGGTATCGTCACCATCATCACGACCACGACCACGATCACGATCACGATCACGGCCACGATGGGCAGCACGACCATCACCATCACCATCACCACCATCGCCACCACGGCGGCAGGCTGTCCCTGCTCGGTGTGGGGCTGGCGGGCGGGCTCGTCCCCAGCCCGTCGGCCCTGGTGATCCTGCTGGGCGCGGTCGCCCTCGGCCGGACGTCCTTCGGTGTGCTGCTCGTCCTCGGCTACGGGGCGGGCATGGCCCTCGCCCTCACCGCCGCCGGCCTCCTCCTCTCCGGCACCGGCACCCGTCTCGCCGCCCTCGGCACGACCCGCCTCCCGGCCCTCCGCCGCTGGACGCCCTACGGGAGCCTGGTGACGGCGCTGGTGGTGCTGGTGGTGGGGTTGGGGTTGGTGGTCCGGAGCGTGGCGCTGTGGTGAGGTCGTACTCCTGATACTCGATGTCCTCGTGCGCCCCTGGCCGGTACGCTGCGCTGCGCCGACGAGCGGCGCGGAGATCGCGGGGTGCGCCCCGCCGGGACGGGGGAGGTCCGGATGGACCAGGCGATGGACCAGGCGGCGGCAGTCGAGCCGACGGAGGAGCCGGAGGAACTGCAGGGTGGCGGTCGGCGCCCGTCCGCCCGGCGCCGGGTGCTCGTCGGCGCTGTCGCCGTCGTGGCCGTGGCGGCGGTGACCGGGGGCGTGGTGCTGGTCGGGGGCGACGACGCCGAGCCCGTCGTGCGGCAGACGCTCTGCGGCCTGCCGCGCGCGTCCGGCACCCCGTTGAACGCGCTGCTGCCGAAGGGCCGGGCCGGGGTGGAGGAGCGGCGGGAGACGCCGGCCGAGGGTGACCTGGGTGCCCTGCGGACCTGCACGATCACGGTGGACGGCGAGGAGGCCCTCACCGTCCGCCTGCTGAGCTCGAAGGCCGAGGTCAGCGACTCGCAGGGCGGCGTCTCGGCCGGAGAGCTGGCCGGCCGCGGGGTCAGGACGGAGCTGGGCACCGCCGCGGCGGTGGACCGCTGCGCGAGCGACCCGACCCGAGTGGCGTTCGTCTCGGTGATGCTGGACCCCGGCCTGTTCCCCTCGCGGGCGGACGAGTCGGCCGTCGCCGCGCAGAAGCGCGAGCTGGCGGCGTTGGCGGAGACCCTGCGCGCGGAGCAGGAGCCGGACGTCTGCCGCTGAGGCCCTTGGTCGGCCCGGATCCCGACGGAACACGGGTGCCGCCCGCACCGCGAGGGGGGAGACGCGGGGCGGGCGGCGGTCCGGTGCGGTTCCGGTGGGTTCAGCGGTGGTGGCGGCGCGGGCCCGCGCCGGTCATCCGCCCGTCACCCGCCGCAACACGGCTTGCACTCCTTCACCTGGACGTTGTCGAGCACCGGCCCGTACGCCCCCGCCACCGTGCTGGCGAAGGTCAGGGTGGTGGAGGTGTTCTGCGCGACGAAGCTGAACTGCCGCCCCACGTACCCCATCGCGGCCATGGTCTTGCCGGTGGAGTCGAAGGAGAAGTCCTGGAAGTCCTGGCCGTCGATCAGCGCCCGGCCGGTCTTGACGGCCGGTCCGCCCGCGGGGTTGGCGGCCAGGGCGTAGGTGACGGAGTAGGTGGTGCCGGGGACGGTGGTGAAGGTCTGGGCGATGGTGCCGGCGTTGCCGCCGTTGAGGTCGACGGACTGGTCGCCCTCGGCGGCCTGCCAGAAGCCGGCGCCGATCAGGTCGACGCTGCCGGCGGTGATCCGCCACGGGCCGATGACCTGACCGGCGGCCAGGCCGGTGAAGGAGTTCGCCGGGGCCTTGGGGGACTCGAAGCTGCCGTCGTCGAAGTGGCTGAGCGCGCGGTTCCCCCCGGCGGCGTGGGCCGGGACGGCGAGCGCGGTGGTGGCGGCCGCGAGCAGGGCGACGACGGTGGCGTGGGTGCGCGAGAGCTTCATGGGTTTCCTCCCCGAACGGATGTGGACGGACGAGTCCGGTAATGAACCGACGAGCCGATGATCGGCTGTGCACAGAGCGTCGACCGTCGTGGCAGCCGCTGCCAAGACCGGACGGGCGGCGCCCGGTGGTGCGGAAGGTTCGTGGACGGGCTCCCGCGCGCCGGTTTGGGGGAGGGGAGCCTGTGGTGGCCCGGCGAACGGGGTGGGGAGGGCGGTGCAGGGTGGGCGGCGGGCCCGCCGCATCGGGGTGGTGAGAGCGGGCTCGCGCGCCCCTCCCGCACCCCTTCTCCGGGGCGATGACCATACGAAACGACCGTCTTGCCAAGGTCACCCCAGGCGTGGACCGACCCCGTGGAGGAGGGTGTCGACGATCCGGGTCGCGAGCACGTCGGGATCCTGGTCCGGAGTCTCGGTGCCGTGCTCGCCGCCGTGCAGGGCCTCGCCGATCAGGGCGTAGAAGACCCGCCGCACCCACTCCAGGTCCGCGTCCGCCGCGATCACGCCCTCGCCCTGGGCTCGGCCGAGCAGTTCGACGCAGCGGCGGGCGATCTCGGCGTGGGTGCGGGCGGCCTGTTCGCTCTGGAGGACGGCCGGGCCGAGCGCGAAGCCCCAAGCTCCCTTCACCCGCAGCACGTTGGCGGTCGCGCGGTGCAGGGCGACGAGCGGCGGGGCGGTCTCCGGGTAGCCGTCCTCGATGGCCTCTGCGAGCTTGGCGGCGGCCTCGGCGGCCAGTGCCTCGACCAGGGCCTGCCGGTTGGCGAACCGCCGGTGGACGGTGGTCCGGGTGACCCCGGCGGCCTCCGCGACCTGTTCCATGGACGCGCCCGGGTTGGCGGCCAGGACGCGTTCCGCGGCCGCGAGGATCGCGCGGACGCTGCGTTCGGCGTCGGCGCGCAGCGGACGCCCGGCGGTGTTGCTCATGTGTGTGCCTCCAGCTCTGCCGTACCGGGGAACGGTACAGCGGGGGAACGGCTCGTCCACTAACTGCAACAAGGGTGTTGCAGATCTCTGATTATCCGATACTCTCGTGTCACAGATCGAGCTGACAAGAGGAGCAACACCGTGCCTACCGCCTCCACCGCCCTGATCACCGGCGCGTCCTCCGGCATCGGTGCCGAGTTCGCCGCCCAGCTCGCCGCGCGCGGCCACGACCTCGTCCTGGTCGCCCGCTCGGCCGACCGCCTGGAGGAGCTCGCCAAGCGCCTCGGTGACGCCCACGGCATCACGGCCCACGTCCTCGTCCAGGACCTCGCCGTCCCGGACGCCGCCCGCCGCATCGGCGCCGAGCTCGACGAGCGCGGCCTCACCGTGGACCTGCTGGTCAACAACGCCGGCTTCGGCACCAGCGGGCGCTTCGAGGCCATCGACGGGCAGCGCGACCACGACCAGCTGATGGTCAACGTCGTCGCCCTGGTCGACCTCACCCATGAGCTCCTGCCCGGCATGCTCGCGCGCGGCAAGGGCTCGGTGATCAACGTGGCGTCCACGGCCGCCTTCCAGCCGACCCCGTACCTGGCCGTCTACGGCGCGTCGAAGACCTTCGTGCTGAACTTCAGCATGGCGCTGCGCCAGGAGTACCGGGGCCGCGGGATTCGCGTCCTCGCCTTCTGCCCGGGGCCGGTGGAGACGGCGTTCTTCGAGGTCATCGGCACTCGGAAGGCCGCCGTCACGGGTTCCTTCGCCACCCCCGAGTCGGTGGTCAAGGCCGCGCTGAAGGCGCTCGCCGCCGACCGCGCCTATGTGACTCCGGGGCTGAGCAACGCCCTCAACGCCCACCTGACGCCGCGCCGGCCGCGCGTCCTCGTCGCGGCCATCGCCGAACGCATGTCGCGCGGCGTCCGCGACGCCCGGCAAGGAGGGTGAGCTTCACCGTTCGAACTCCGAAATCCCTTCAAGTGCACCCGGCTGGACCACACTTGGTGTGATCGTGAACAGACCTTTTCGATTTCTGCCAGAACCGTTGGTGGTTTGCGGGCGTCCGTTGGTGCGTGATCAAGACTGTTTTGCACGGGCTGCCGATGTTCTGGCCCGGGCTGTTCGCCTCACTGGTGCCGGCCGCGCTGCTGAACCGGCCGGTGGGGCGGCTGCTGCGCGCGCACTGGAGCGTGGGCTTCTTGCTGCTGCTCGCGCTGGGCGGGGTGGCCACGCTGACCTTGCTGCCCACGACGCCGCGCGCGTTCTGGCAGGACCTGGGGTGGGACGGCGTCGTCCACCACTGCACGTTCGGTGTGATCCGGGTTCGTCCGCCGGGGGAGTGGTTCACCTCGCGGCAGGCCGATCTGAATATTCTGATGTTCGCGCCGATCGGCGTCGTCGCGGCGCTCGCCGGTTCCCGCCGCAGGGCGGTCGCGGTGCTGGCCGCCGGTGCCGCCCTCCCCTTTGTTTTGGAGGCCGCCCAATACGCCGCCCCCGCCATCGGTCGTGCCTGCGACGCGCAGGACGTCTGTGACTGCCTCGTCGGCCTGGTACTGGGCGCGGTGGTCGGTGCCCTGGCTCGCCCGCTCAGCCGTACAGCGGGAATCTGTACGGCCCGCCGCTGACGAAGCGACGGGCCGTGCGGATGGAGCGGGTCGTCAGACCTCGGCGGTGGCGGCGAAGGCGACGAAGGCCTGCCACCCGTCGGGGCTGAAGGTGAGGTGCGGGCCGCCCTTGTCCTTGGAGTCACGGACGAGGACGGCGGCGGTGATCTCCGCTACCTCGACGCACTCAGCGGGACCCTCGTTGCTGCTGTAGCTGCTCTTGTGCCAGGCGATTTCGACACAGGCAGCGTCCTCGTTCGTGCTGTAGCTGCTCTTGAACCACGTAAACTCGGCCATGCTCACAGTTCTCCCAGAATCTGCTCGATCAGGGCCAGGGTCTCCCGCTGGCTCAGCGCCTCAGCCCGGATGCTGCTGTACCGTGCGGCCATATTACGGACCTCCTCGGGATCCGTGATCAACCTGTTGACATGCTGCGCCGCAACATAGCCGATCTGCGGCCGCCCGGCTGGCGTGAGCAGGATGAACGAGCCGCCCATCCCCGAGTGTTCGGTCCTGCTCGTCGGCATCACCTGAAGTTCAGGACCGCGAATCTGGCCGACCTTGAGCAGGTGCTCCAACTGTCCTGCGTGCACCTCTCGGCCGCCCACCGGACGCCTCAAGACGCCCTCGTCGATCACCCAGCTGATCACGGGCAGCGGCCAGCGAGTGAGGAGCTTCTGCCGTTCCAGTCGGGCGGCCACCCACTCGTCCACCTGTTCCGGGGAGAGCAGGGGGCGTCGCATCTCGTACAGCGCGCGAATGTACGCCTCAGTCTGAAGCAGGCCCGGCACGACCATCGTGCTGAAGTCGTGGATCTCGATGGCCTTCGCTTCCTCGCTGGTGAAGGCCTTGGAGTAGGCCGGGTGCCGGCTGGTCACCCTCACCTTCGCCTTCATCACGTCGTCGGCGACGGCAATCAACGCCCCTCCCGCGTTCAGCAGTTCGTCCGCCGCCGTCAGGAACTCGATTCTCGGCGTCCGCCGGCCGCGCTCGACCGAGCCGATGTGGTCCTCGGTGAAACCGATCCTCTCGGACATCTGGCGCTGCGTCAGGCCCGCCCGCTCCCGAAAAAGCTTCACCAACTTCCCTACCGCGCTGAAGAACTCCGCCACCCCCTCGGAGCCCTCCGGCATGTCGTCGGCCTCGAACACCGTCCGCTCGATCCCGGCCATGGAATCCACCCACCCTTGCTCGCCCGTACGTTCGCTCGGTTAATCACGACCCACCCGCAGGTAAGCGCTCCGCATCCGACCAATAACCCTGAGTACTGATCGAATGCATGGTCAGCGTACGCCCGGGCCGTCACGCTTTACCCATGAAGTCCGAATTCCCCCGGGATAACGAATCCCCGCGCGCCCACGCCGCGCTCCTCTCCTCCACCCCCAAAGGAGCCGCGATCGGCCGTCGCATCGCCAGGCAGCACCTCACCTCCTGGGGTATCAACTCCCGCGCCCCCGAGGCTTTTCACTCCGCGCTCCTGATCGTCGCGGAGCTGGCCACCAACGCCTCCACCCACGGGCGCGTGCCGGGGCGCGGGTTCGAGTTGGCGCTCTCCCTCACCACCGCGCGCCGTTCGCGCACCACCGTGCTCCGCATCGAGGTGTCCGACTGCCGGGGCGACCGCCACCCCGTCCTCCCCGGCGCCTGTTCCCCCAACTCCCAGTCCGGGCGCGGTCTCACGCTCATCGACGCCCTCGCCTCCCGCTGGGGGACCGTCCCCCGTGACCCCAGCGCCAAGACCGTCTGGGCCGAGATCGACCTCACCTCCACCGACGCCCCCACCCATGCAACCGACGCCGTCTGAACTCCCCAGCGCCACCCACGTGGCGGCGCTGACCGTCCTCCCGCTCACCCTCCTGCTCGCTCTCACCGCGTGGGCCTTCCCCCACCGCACTGCTCACCCCACCGAACCGCCCACCCCCAACCCCACCGTCACCACCATCGCCCCGTCCCCCTGAAACTCCCCCCCCCGCACAGGAAGTCGGGCCCGCCGACTTCCTGTGCTACTCGCCGGCCGTCTCCGCCCGCACCCACTCCAGGTACTCGGAACTCCCCGTCACCACCGGCACGGCGACGACCTCCGGAGTGTCGTACTCGTGCCGCTCGCCGATGAACCGCTCCAGCGCCTCGGCCAGGCCGGCGCGCGTCTTGAAGTCGATCCGCCACTCGGCCGCGTCCTGCACCGCGCCCTCCCACCAGTACACGGACTGGATCCGGTACACCTGCGCACACGCCGCGAGCCGCGCCCGCACCACGTCCGCCGCCAGCGCCCGCGCCTTCGCCTCGTCGTCGTGCGTGGTGGTCACCACGAGGACGTCACCGCTTCTCATCGTCATACGAAGCAGCCTAGGGGGCCTAGGACGTGCCCCTCGGTGTACTCGACGACAGCACGGCATGTCGGACCGTCGGAATCGGAAACGCCTGACATGCCGGTCGTGTGCGCGCCAGGATGAATCCATCGGTTGTGCAACTACGCGGGGCACTCGGCTGGCGTGCCCGACCACGAGACCGTGATCCGCCTCCCGGAAGAAACGATCAAGTTCGTCGTGGACCTCGCCGCAAGGCTGGCCACGCAAGAGGAAGAGAAGAAGCAGCGTGGCCAACCCGATCGCCACCGCCATGGCGGAGGCCGAGTTCTCCGCCGTGCACCTGGAGATGCGCGACACCTACACGCCGAACGACCCGCAGTTCCAGCGCTATCGGGAGGGCCTTCGCTACGGCCCCGACGACCGGCCGGCGTGGTTCCGGAACTGGACCGACTTCGCCGGAGAGGCGATCGACCGCGGCGTGGTCATGCGCCGGGCTCGTCTCGTCTCCGAGCCGGTCACGGAGTACATCCGCTACGAGCACCACGTGACATTCCTCAACGTGGCCATCGGCGAGCAGGTCCGCTGGCTTCCACGCCGGTTGGCGGCAGACATTGCTCTGCCCGGAACCGACCTGTGGATGTTCGACGACTCCAGGATCATGTTTACCTTCTTCTCGGGTGACGGGGATGTGGTGGACCGGGAGTGGACGAGCGAACCCGACATCGTTCGACTCGTGAAGAACGCCTTCGAGACCGTGTGGCATAGGGCGACTCCGCACGAGGACTACGTGCTCAAGTAGTCGAACGAGATGCGTACCTCTCGCTCGTCGAGCGTTCAGCAGGCCCGGAAAGCTCTGGCCGAACGGCTCAAGGAGATCCGCAAGGACTCCGGGCTCACCGGGCCTGCTCTCGCCCTCGCTTGCGGCTGGAGCAAGTCGAAGTGCTCCCGCATCGAGAACGCGATCACCGCACCGTCCGAGCAGGACATCAGGGATTGGTGCCGGGCCTGCGGAGCCGATGGCCAGGCCGCGGACCTGGTGGCTTCCCTCCGTTCGGTGGAGACCATGTTCACCGAGTGGCGACGCATGGAGCGGAGCGGGCTCAAGCGCGCCCAGGAGATGGTCCTGCCGTTGTACGAGCGAACCACGCGGTTCCGGGCGTACACGCCTGGCATCCTGCACGGTCTCCTCCAGACCCGGGACTACACCCGCTCGGTACTCCGGGCCACCCAACGTCGGCGTGTTGCTGTGGACGACGTGGAAGCGGCCGTGCAGGTGCGCATGGAGCGGCAGGAGATCTTGAAGGACCACGGGAAGACCTTCGCCTTCATCATCGAAGAGGCATGCCTGCACCACGGCCTTGGAGGTGCGGAGGTGGCCGCCGGCCAACTTGCCCACCTGATCTCTGTCGCGTCCCTGGCCAACGTGAGCCTGGGAATCGTCCCGAGGGGCTACTTGCGTCACTCGATGCACGTCGAAGCGTTCTCGCTCTACGACTCGTCGCAGGTCAACGTCGAACTCGTCTCCGGGTACCTCCAGATCACACAGCCCTCCGAAGTGGCCATGTACGTCAGCCGGTTCGGGGAGCTGTCCGCAGATGCCGTGCACGGCTCCGCCGCGCGCACCCTGATCACAGAGGCGATCGACTCTCTCGGGTGACTGCCGTGCAACCGCGTGCAACTTCCTGGCACCGGCTGTAGTCGACTCCCTACGGTCTATCACACACCCCCACCGCCACCGAAGAGAGAGGGACGAACCATGACCGTTGCGCTGGAAGCGCCTGCGGAGACCGAGTTCCGTGACCCCCGCGCGCTCCTCAACGCGGTTCGGCCGTACGTCAAGGAGCTGACGTACAACGTGTTCGAGGGCCCCGGCAACACCGGCGACCTGTACGACCGCGAGATCGCGCTCCTGCTCCGCGACAACACCATGGTCCGCAACATGGCGGAGCGGATCCTCGACAACGCCATCGCGTACACGATCACCGCCATGGAACACCCCGAGGTGCACCTGGGTGTCGGCAAGGTCGTGGACATCGGGGTCCACCAGCTCCTGCTGGACACGCCGGTGTACTTCGCCATCTGCGAGGCGTACAACGCCGGCCGGTACAAGCACCACGCCCCCCTGATCCAGCGACGTGGCGACGGCCTCGTGATCCGCACCGCCGAGTTCCTGCGCGGCAACGGGTTCGACGCCGACGAGGAGCTCTGGGCGGTCGACGGGGCGGACTGCTCCCCGTGTGACTCGAAGGTCCCCGACAGCCACTGATCGGAAAACCCAAGGTGCCCCTGCCCCCGTATCTTGGGGGCAGGGGCACCATCCTTCCAACTCCTCTTCAAAGGAAGCCCGTTGCCTGCACAGCACGACATCGAATCCGAGCGCGAACTCTGGGACACGTACGCGGCCGGCATCAAGGACGACGTCTTCGACGCCGGGCCGGTCTTCCGCTGGACCCAGTACGCCGACCACGGGCCCGGCCCGGAGCTGCTCGGATCGCCGGCCAGTGCATTGGAGATCGGGTGTGGCACCGGCCGCGCGTTGGCCACGCTGGCCGAGCGGGGGGTGAAGGTCACCGGCGTCGATCTCTCGCCCGTCATGGTCGAGAAGGTCTCCGACCGCTGGGGGCCCTCCGGCGTCCGGATCCACTGCGCCGAGGTCCTGGACTACCTGAGCGGCACCGACGAGACATGGGACGCGATCTACTCGGTATTCGGAGCGGTCTGGTTCACGGATCCCCTGAAGCTGTTCCCCCTCATCGCGTCCCGGCTGAACCCCGGCGGCGTCCTGGCCTTCTCGCAACCCCCCGCCATCCCCGGTGCCTACGGCCCGCAGGGCATGTACAAGGGAGGGTTCGCCGGGAGGGCGCTGTACACGTACCGCTACTCCTACACGCCCCGCAGGTGGGCCGACATGCTTCGACGGAGCGGATTCGAGTCGGTGAAGGCCGCGGTTCTCGACGCCCCGACCCAGGGGCACATCGGAACCCTGATCGTCACGGCCAGGACTCCGAAGGCCTGACAAGAACCCCCTGAATCGTTCGGGTCGCGCGCATCCGAGCCTCAGGCTCCGCCTCCGGAGGACCGCACGGCTCGGGTGTGCCACTGTGGAAACCAGGAGCGCCCCGATAGGGGTCCATCGGTGGCGACGGAGCGTGACAACACCGCGAGGTGACCGATGGGCGAGATCCTGATCAACACGACGACGGCGGGGATCCAGCAGCAGCCGGCGGTCGCCGAGCTGCTCCAGAGCCACTACCTGGTGGCCTGGCAGGACGCGAGCGCGTTCGCGATCAGGGGCCAGTTCCTCGGGGCGGGCGGGAGTCGCTTCCGGGAGGAGTTCATCGTCAACGGGCCGAGCGCGGACCCGTCCAACACCGACCGGAGGTTCCCCGCCGCCACCTCAACCGGGAACGGTCCGGTGGTCGTCTGGGTCGAGGCGGCGATCAACCCGCCGGGGCCCCGGCCGCACGTGAAGCTCCAGCGGTTCGACCTGGAGGCCCGCAAGGCCGGTCCGGAGATCCAGGTCAGCACCGACGACGTCGACCCCACCCAGCGACCGGGCGTCACCAGCACCATCGACGGGGGCTGCCTGGTGGTGTGGGCGGACGCGCGGTCCGACCGGCGCATCCGGGTCCAGCGGTTCCGGCCCGACGGGTCGAAGGCGGGCGACGAGCTCACCGTCAACGCGACGGACGGCTTCCACGAGAACCCGCTGGTCAAGCGGACCACCGGGGGCCACGTGGCGCTGTGGGGCCGGGACCCGTCCGCCGTCGCGGGCGGCGCGCTGGTACTCCGGGTGCTCGACTTCGAGGGCGCGCCGACGGCCGGTGAGGTGGTGCCCAACCTCTCCGGGTTCCACGGCGGGAAGGCGGTCACGCTGCTCGACGACGGCCGGTTCGTGATCGCCCACGTCCGGAAGCTCGGGCAGAGCGACATCGGGGTGGAGCTGAGCAACGTGATGGCGTCCGTGTTCCGGCCGGACGGCAGCAAGGAGGTCAGCCTCTTCGCCACCGACGCGGACGGGATCAACGCCTCCGCGCCGGCGCTCGCGCCGCTGCCGAACCGGCGGTTCGTGCTCGGCTGGGTGCAGAAGAGCGCCGAGACCTTCAGCACCGTTCCGACCGTCCGGGCCAAGGTCTTCGGCGCCGACGAGGGCACCGTCGCGGAGGAGATCGAGGTGAGCGAGGGCACGGCCGAGGACCGTTTCCAGCTCGCCGGCGCCTCGCTCCTCGACCTGGCCGTCGGCCCCCGGGTGCTGCTGGCCTGGGCCGACCGGGGCGCCGCCCCGACCGACCCCGCCGACTCCGCCGTCCGGGGGCGGGCGCTCACGGTCGATCCGTTCGGCCCGATCTCCTAGGTGTCGACCTGTTGGTACGGCCCCCGGATCCGGCATAGCCTCACAAAGTGGTGCAGAGCAAGGCAAGCGATGTCGACGGTTACCTGACCGAGGTCCCCGAGGAACGCCGAGCTGTGCTGGCGGAGATGCGGCGGCTGTGCCGGCGGGAGCTGGAGGGCTTCGACGAGGTCATGGCGTACGGGATGCCCGCGTACGAGCGGGACGGCGTCTGTGAGATCGCGTTCGCCAGCCAGAAGCGGTACATCTCCTTCTACCTCATGCGCGATGACGTTCGTGAGGCGTTCGGGGACCGGCTGGCCGGGCAGGACATGGGCAAGGGCTGTCTGCGGTTCCGCAGGCCGGAGAACGTCGACCTCGGCCTGTTGCGGGATCTGCTCAAGGCCACCGCGGCCCGGCCTGGCAAGATCTGCTGACACCGCCGGGCGCCGGGGTGGGGGGCTTCTCCCGCCGCGGCAAGCCGCCACATCCCACCACGGCGAACACCGGTGGTCTCACCGCACCGGTCAGGCCACCGGCTCCAGCCGCAGCGGCCGGGTCGGCCACGGGGCCGGTTCGAGGGCCGGTTCGGCGGCGGGGCCGAACCAGACTCGGACGTCCTCCCCGGTGCGGACGGGCAGCGCGGGGAAGTCGTTCTCGGCGTGCTCGGTGCGGTGCAGCGCGTGCTCCGGGCCCAGGTGCCGGGCGGCGTACGCGTCGAAGGCGGCCGGATCGGCGGGGTGGCAGACGGTGGCCAGGACCTCGCGGGCGCCGGGCGGCGGCGTGAAGCCCGGGCCGCGCAGCAGCAGGACGTCGTCGCTGTCGATCATGGTCGCGTTGGCCGCCTCGCGGTGCTTCCGCCAGACCGGCCCGGTGTAGAACGCCTCCAGCGCGCGCCGCCGGTGCGCCATGTCGGGGAAGGCACGCAGCCAGACGAACCGGTCCGGGTCGTCCAGGTCGCGGAACCGGCCGCCGAGGGTGATGCCGACGGCCTGCTGCCCGGTCACGAACTCGCGCTCGAACAGCTCGATCAGCGTCTCGCGGGCGCCGGGGTGCAGGGTGTACTGCCGGAGTTCGACGATGCTCATGCGCCGCAGGCTAGGGCCGGTCCACTGACACCTCCTGTCAGTGGACCGGCGGCGGATGTGGCGGCGGGTGCGGGTGCGGCGGCGGATGTGCTGCGGGTGCGGCTGCGGGCTCCGTGGACACACTCGGACGGGTGACGGCGAATCGTTCACTCTTGCGGCATCCGTGTGAATGGGCGGGTGGAAGACCCCCGACGCGGCAATGGAGCCTCGCGACACATCAGCCGTACGGGAGGTCTTCGTGAAACGCCATCGCGCCATCGTCGTCGCGGTCGCGGCGGTGCTCGCCGCCGGATCGGGCATCGCCTACGCGCAGCAGACCGACCGCGCCCGGGTCGCCGCCGCACCGACCGAGATCCACGTGGTGGGCGGCTACCTCGTCCTGCAGCCGGGGCAGGAGGGCACGGTCAGGACCAATCCGTGTCCGCCCGGCGAACTGGCCGTCAGCGGCGGCGCGTTCGCGGGGGGCGGGCCCGGAGCGTTCACCCTGACCGCCAGCACCCCGTGGTGGGACCAGGGCCCCCGGGGGTGGTTCGTCGGCGGGCGGAACAGCAGCTCGCAGCCTTTCAACATGTACGCCTACGGGTTCTGCAGCGCGGCGACCCTGTCCAACCCCCTCACCGTCGACAAGGACGGGCTCCTGGCCATGCTCCCCTCCGGTCCGGGTAGCCCGGGTGCCCTCCCGGGCCAGGTGACCCCTGGGGGGTGAGCAGTACTGCGGGAGGTCCGGCCCGGGCCGACCGCGGCGGGTACCGCGTCCCGGAGCGTTTTGGGACGGACGATACTGGGCGGCATGCGTGCGAGTCGGCTGGTCACCCTGCTCCTCCTGCTCCAGGACCGGGGCCGGATGACGGCCCGCGAGCTGGCGGAGGAGCTGGAGGTGTCCGTCCGGACGGTCTACCGCGACGTCGAGGCGCTCGGCGCCGCCGGCATCCCGCTGTACGGCGAGGCCGGGCACGCGGGCGGCTACCGGCTGGTCGACGGCTACCGCACCCGGCTCACCGGACTGACCCCGGACGAGGCGCGGGCCGCGTTCCTCACCGCGCTCCCCGGCGCCGCCGCCGAACTCGGCCTCGGCGAGGCGCTCACCACCGCCCGGCTCAAGCTGCGGGCCGCCCTGCCGGCCGAGCAGCGCGAGCATGCCGCCCGCGTCCACGAACGCTTCCTGCTCGACGCCCCCGGCTGGTACGGCGGCGACCGGTACGGTGGCGGCGAGCCGGACGAGTTGCCGCACCTGGCCGGGGTCGCGGCGGCGGTGTGGGCGCGGCGGGCGGTAGTGCTGCACTACCGCCGCTGGCGCGCGCCGACGGAGATCGAACGGCGGGTGGAGCCGTACGGGCTCGTCCTCAAGGCCGGGCGCTGGTACCTGGTCGCGGGCGGGCCGTCCGGGATCCGCACCTACCGGGTCGACCAGATCCTCGGACTCCGGTCGCTGGACGAGGAGTTCGCAGCCCCGGAGGGCTTCGACCTGACCGCGTACTGGGCCGGCTACCTCGCCGACTTCCGGGCCCGGCTGCACACCGGGGAGGCCGTCGTCCGGCTCACCCCGGAGGGCGCGCGCCGGCTCGGCGTGGCACCGGCGGCGGACGGGGGGTGGACGGAGGCGCGGGTGCCGATCGAGTCGGTCGACCACGCCCACGGGGAGTTCCTGCGGCTGGGCGCCGACGTCGAGGTCCTGGCGCCCGCCGAACTCCGCGCGCGCATCGCGGAGACCGCCCGGATGCTGGCCGCCCGCTACGGAGGTGAGTCACTGCGGGGAGCCGCGCCGACCGTGACCGATCCGAAGCTTTCGGTTCGGCCACAAGACTGACGGAGCGTCGGTGATTCGCCTACGGTGACGGCTGCGAACAGCAGTCACCATCGAGGGAGCCACCACATGTCCCGGAGCCGGAAGCTTCACCGCCTCAGCAACCCCGACACCTCCGAACGGCGGGCGCAGCGCATGCTGTTCCGCCATCTCCGGGACGACACCAACGCCAACCGCGGTCGGATGGCGAAGCGGGTGCGTGAGCTCCAACTGCTGCTGGAGATGGACCCGGTGGAGTTCGAGGGACTGATCGCCCGGCTGATGGAGGCCATGGGCATGAAGGTCGAGCTGACCGCGCGCTCCCGGGACGGCGGGGTGGACGTCCGCGGCATCGACACCGACCCGTTCCGGGGCGGGAACGTGATCGTGCAGGTCAAGCGCTACCGCGACACGGTGACGCCGTCCGCCGTCCGGGACCTCTACGGCACCCTGCAGCACGACCAGGCCGCGACGAAGGCCGTGCTCGTCACGACCAGCAAGTTCGGACCCAGCTCGCACCAGTTCGTGTCGGGCAAGCCGATCACGCTGATCAACGGGGCCGAACTGGTCGGACTGCTCAAGCACCACGGCTTCAACGAGGTGTTCGCGGCGGCCCAGTTCGGCGCCGACGGGGCGGAGGCTGCCGGCGCGGAGGCCGTTGGGGAGGAGGCGGCCATCGAGGTGGCCGCCGAGCCCGCCCGGCTCCTCCTGCACTGGACCGGCGAGGAGGAGTACGACATCGCCGCCCTGGTCTGCCAGGGCAACCGCGCCCTCTCCGACGACCACCTGGTCTTCTACAACAACGCTTCCACGCCCGATGGTTCGGTCCGACTCGTGACCGGCTACGGCGACGCCAACGCCTGCCTGATGGTCGACTTCGACGCGCTGCCCGCCGAGGCCGACCGCCTCGTCGTCATCGCCGCCGCCGACACCGAGAACCACCCGGACGCCTCCATGGCCGGATTCGCCGGTCCCGCGCTGATCCTCGAAGCGGGCGCCGACCAGGACGCGGCCATCGTCCACCTCGCCGACGGCGCCGGGACCAACACCGCGATGCGCCTGGGCCGCTTCGACCGCGACGCCGCCGGGGACTGGGACTTCACCCCCGCCCTCGCCGGCTACCCGGGCGGGCTGCGCCAGGCCGTCGTGGCGTACGGCCTGGAGGTCGACGACGACGAACCCGTGGCGGCGCCGTAGCGCGGTCGGCCGCTGCACAGGAAGTCGGCGGGTCCGACTTCCTGTGCGGGGTCGAATTCATTTTCGCCAGGCCGGAAGCATGATCGAACAGTCCGCGCCGTCCTCGGGATGGCGGAAAGCCGCCGAGCACCGCGGCGCGCAGATCGGCCTCACCGAGCCGAAGCCCGACTTCCAGGAGACCTGGACCCTGGAGTTCATCCGCCCGGTCGACGAGGAGTAGCCGGCACCGGGGCCGTTCCCGCGCCGTTCCCACGGGAACGGCCCCGGCCCACCCGGGCGTTGAGTGTCCGTGATGGCGATGACCGGCACTGTGCTGATGACGTTCCTGGTGGTCCTGCCCTTCCTCCTGGCCGCCGCCCGCGCGGCCATCCTGCGCCTCGGCCGCCCCGCCTGGCTGCACCGCCGCATCCTCGCCCGCGCCCACCTCCGCCCGTCCGGCACCCCGGGCCTCGGCATGACGGCCGTCGAGGAGCTCCAGGCCTTCTTCAACGGCAACAAGCGCGTCCAGATCGAACAACGCCAGACCCAACTCCTCCTCCGCGACGACGACCACTCCTCCGCCGCCCCACCCCGCATGGGCATAGACCTGGAAGCGGGAACGGCAGTGATCCGCCGTACGGGGAAGCAGGCCTAACGCGCGGATTCCCTGCGCTCGGCGAACTCGACAGTGCGAGCCAGGTTGTCTTTGATGGCCTCGACCTCCGGATGGTCGCAGCCGAAGTGTTGTGCGGAGGCATCGAGGGTGTGCCGGTAGAGGGCGACCGCTGCTGCAAACTCGCCTGTCAGTACGAGTGCGTCGGCCAAGTCGCAGCCGAACCGGATACTGGTGGGATGGTCGATGCCGAGGACTCGCTCGAAGCCGTCGAAAGCCTGCCGGAACAAGTGCACGGCCCGTTGGTGATTTCCTGCTGCCTGGTAGGCCGCGCCGAGATGGGCCTCGGTGGTCAAGGTGCTGGGGTGGTCTCGGCCGAGGATCCGTGTCCGGTCCGCGTGGAGTGACCGGAGCAGCGGGATCGCTCGGGCATAGTCGCCGATGTCCAACCAGGTGGTGGCGAGGTTGTGGCGGGCGGCGAAGGTGCGGGGGTCGTCGTTGCCGAAGTAGGCGGCCGTTCGGGGGACGAGGTTGTGCAGCATGGTCAGCGCGTGAGTATGGTCGCCGACGAGCTGGTAGGCATGCGCAAGGTCGCGTTCGAGGGCGAGTAGCGTGGGTTCGCTGGGGGCCTTGATTCGCTGCGCGGCCTGAATGCACTGCACGAGCAGGGGAACCGCGTTGTGGTGGATTCCTGCTCGCAGGTACGCCACCGCAAGTGCTCGGCGCGTCTCTCCGGTTGTCGGGTCGTCGGGGCCGAGGTGCTCTTCCTGCGTGCGGAGGAGGATGTGGAGCAGCTCGAGTGCCCGGTTGTGGGTACCTGCGCTCGAGAGGGCCGAGCCGAGCAGTTTGGCGACGCTGTGGATCTCACGATGGCCGTCGGCGAGGAGGAGCTTTGCAAGGGGGAGGGAGCGTTCGAACAGGGGGACGGAGAGGTGGCTGAGCCCTTGGTGGTCGAGGGCGCTGCCGTGATCGGACAGCAGGGTCAGCAAACTCGTGCTGGCGTCGTTTTCCGGGGTGCGCTCGGCGAGGCTCTGGACGTGTGGAAGTAGAGTGCGCCAGGTTGGCCAGCTGAGCGGGTCTGAGGGATCCTCCGGGGAGCAGGTGCTCAGCTGCTGGGCGGCAAGACCGGCGGCCATGCGGACCAGGTCGGCCGTCCGGTGAGGGTCGGCCGGGTCCGGGGTCCGGGCGAGGGCCTGGACGAGGCGGTGGACGGACAACGTGCCGGTCTCCGGGTCGAGGGTGATCATCCCGTATGCGGCGAGCAGGCCGATGGCGGTGTTGATCTGGGCGGGCGTTCCCAAACCGCCCACCAGCTCGACGGGGATGCGGTCCGGGGCGAACCAGGCGAGCGCGCGCAGAAAGTAGGTGGTGTGCGGCAGCTTGGCGTGCAACTGATCCAGGGTGAGCCGCCAGATGCGGGCGATGGTGCGGTCGGCGGGGGTGGTGGCGCCGCCGTGGGCGTACAGGGTGTGCGGGTCCTCGGCGAGGAGAGCCAGGTAGTCGCGCGGGCTGAGGAACGGCGACTGGGCGAGGTAGGCGGCGGCCTGGTGGACGGCGAGCGGCAAGTGGCCGAGTTCCGCGCAGAGTTCGGCCGCGCCGTCGAGCTCGCGCGGGCCGTGGACGGTGACGACCCCGGTGAGCAGGGCGAGCGACTCGTCGGGGCTCAGGGTGTCGAGGCGGACCAGCGTCGACGCGTCCGTCCAGACGGTGGCCAGGCGGCTGGTGATCAGGAACCGGCCGCCGGGGGCGCGGGCGACCAGGGTGGCGATGTCGGCCGGGTCGTTGACGTTGTCGAGGACGAGCAGCCAGCCGGTGTGCGAGGCCAGCCACTGGAGCGCGTACTCGGCGAGTTGTTCCGCCGACAGGGCCGTGCCGAGGGTGGGTTGGAGCGCGGTGGCGAGGTCGGCGAGCCCTTTCTGGACGCCGGCCGGGCCGTCGGCGTTGAGCCAGCGGACGGGGCGGCAACCGTGCGGGCGGGTGGCTGCCCAGTACGCGGCGAGGGTGCTCTTGCCGATGCCGCCGAGGCCGGACACCGCCTGCACGAGGGCCGCGCCGGGCGTGTGCAGGGCCGCGTCGAGGTGGTCGAGGTCGCGTTCGCGGCCGACGAAGTGGTGGCTGGGGAGGGGGAGGTTGTCGATGTCGTCGGGCGCGTCGACCAGTGCGGGTGGGCGCAGGGCCTCGGGCGGCAGCAGGATCTGCGTGAGGATGCCGCTGACCGCGGTGCCGCCCGGACCGGCTGTGGCCGAGCCGCTGTGGAGGACGGACTGCCAGGTGGCCGGCGCTGCGGAAGGTGGCTCAGCACTCATGGGAGATGCCGCTGATCGCCTTCGATCCCGCGCCTTCGGCGACGGCCGGTCCGGTGTGCGAGGCGCGGGCCGGGCCGGCGGGGCCGGTCCCGCCGGTGCGGCGGATGCCGGTGACGGCGAGGCCGCCGTCGGTGGCGCGGGCGCTGCCGGTGGCTGCCGCGGTGTCGCCGGTCGTCGCCGTGGCGAGCTGGACGAGAGCCAGCAACTCGGCGGCCAAAAGGGCGCGTTCGGTGCCGTCGGCCTCCTCGACCAGCTCCCGGAACCGCTCCTGCCAGACGCCCTCCTGGACGGCCCGCGCCCGGGACGGGTCCTCTGCCGCCGCCAGCGCCTCGCGGGTCCGGCGCAGACGGGCGGGTTCGGCCTCGACGGGCTCGTTCGACTGCTCATCGCCCCCGCGCCGTCCGAAGAGGCCCGGGAAGCGGGCCGCGATCCCGTTCCAGGCGCTCGTGCCGGCCGCCTGGACGACGGCGCTGCCGCCCGCCTGGGCCAGTGCGATCAGCGCGTCCTCCAGCATGGTCCCCACCCCTTGTGCTCATCGGCGTGGCGCCCAATGTACGCCCGGGGGCGGCCTTCGCGTGGCTGCCCGGGGCTCGTCGCCTACGCGGGGCGGAGGACGGGGTCGATCGCGTTCAGGATGTCCAGCAACCGACCGGCTCCCCGGGAGGGGGCGCCGTCGGTGCTCCGTATCAAGTCCTCGCAGAGCGCCGCCGCGCTGTCCCGGTCGGCGGCGAGGACGCCGAACACGTCGACGGCGGCGGTGTGGATCCAGTCCTCGTGATCCGAGGCGGTGACTGCCAGCGCGGAGGCGACGATGGCGAGCCCCGCCGTGTCCTTCCGCCGGAGCAGGGCCTCGGCCGTCGTCAGGGTGACAAAGGTGTCGTCCGCGTCGAGGACGAGCTTCAGCAGGGGCCCGCTGGCTTCCGGAAGTTCGGCGAAGCTTGCGAGCGCGCGACCCGCGTCGGCTCGGTCGCGGTAGTCGTCGCTCCGGGCCAGCCCGATGAGTGCTGCCGCGCACGCGCGCCGGAGGTCGTCGTCCATCTGTCTTGTCACCTCCTTGAGGTCGTCGGTCACGCCGGCGGTGCGGTGTTACGGGCGGAGGGTGGGGTGCAATTGGTGGGTGGGGGCGAGGAGTTCGATGCCGAGGAGGTGGCCTTCGGGGGAGAAGTCGAGGACGATGTCGCCGGTTTCGTCCTCGATGACCAGTTGGCGGGCGGCGTGGAACGGGGTCCGGGTGGGGGCCACGAGGTGGAGGTAGGCGGCGTCGGCCTCGGGGTCGTGGGTGAGGTGGACGGGGATGTGGGCGGAGTGCTCGGTCACCAGGCGGCCTCTCGGTAGTCCTTGAGGAAGACGCCCGAGACGGGGGTGCCGGCTTCGCCGCGGACGATGGGGTCGTAGACGCGGGCGGCGCCGTCGATGATGTCGAGGGGGGTACGGAAGCCGGCGGCGGCGAGGCGGGACTTCTTGGGGGCCGGGTTCTCGTCGGTGATCCAGCCGGTGTCGACGGCGCACATGTGGACGCCGTGGGCGGCGAGTTGTTCGGCGCTGGTGCGGGTGAGCATGTTGAGGGCGGCCTTGGCCATGTTGGTGTGCGGGTGGCGGGTGGTCTTGTTGCGGACGGCGAACCGGCCCTCGACCGCGGTCACGTTGACGATGTAGCGGCGCGGGTGCGGGGAGGCGAGCAGCAGGGGGAGGAGCCGGTCGCAGAGCAGGGCCGGGGCGAGCGCGTTGACCAGCTGGGTCTCCAGGACCTCCGCCGGGTCGAGCGAACCCAGCTGGGCGGACCAGGAGTTGGCGGGCGCGAGGTCGGGGAGCAGGCCGGCCTCGTCGGTCTGCGCGGGGAGTGGGAGCGGGAGCGGGAGCAGGGCCGACGGCGGTTCGACGGGGGTGAGTTCGGTGGTCGGCCAGGCGGGGGCGAGGGCGGGCATCGGCCGGAAGCCGGGTGCGTGCGTCACGGTGGCGGTGTCGGCGGCGGGCAGGGCGGCGTGCTCGCCGGTGGCGAGCAGGGCGTAGGACTCGGGCGGGCGGCGCAGGGTCTGCGCGGCGTTGTTGACCAGGATGTCCAACGGCCGTCTTTCGGCGCGCAGTTGTTCGGCGAGGCCGAGGACCTGGCGCGGGTCGCGCAGGTCGATGCCGACCACGGTGAGCCGGTCCCACCAGTCCGCGCTGCCCTCGGCGGCCCGGAAGCGGCGCACGGTGTCGTGCGGGAAGCGGCTGGTGACGATCAGCTCGGCGCCGTCGCGCAGCAGCATCAGGGCCAGCTGGAAGCCGATCTTGACCCGGCCGCCGGTGAGCAGCGCGCGGCGGCCGCGCAGGTCGGTCGAGAGGGCGCGGCGGGCGGTGTTGTCGGCGGCGCAGGGGCGGCAGAGCATGTGGTAGAAGGCGTCGACCTCGCGGTACGGCTGCTTGCAGACGTAGCAGCGGCGGCCGGCGCGGAGCCGTCCGACGGGCGCGGCGGCGGGGGCGAGGGCGGCGAGCGGGGCGTCCTCGCGGCGGTCGGTGGCGCCGGTGGCGGTGGTGGCGAGCAGGGCGGCGTCGGCGGCGCGGGTCTCGTCGCGGGCCTCCTGGCGGCGGAGCTTGCGGCTCTCGCGGTAGAAGGACTGGAGCTGGCGCTCGGCGTGCAGTCTGGTCCGGTTGCGGAGGGGGAGGGCGCGCAGCCGGCCGAGGGTGCGGCTGAACGCGGCGAGCTCCTCGGCGGTGAGGTCGTCGGCGGTGAGGTCGTCGTGGGTGGTGAGGTCCCCGCCCGCCGGGGTGTCCGTGTCGTCGTCGTGGACCGTCATGTCTTCGCCCCCGGGCTGCCGTGCGCTGTTCCGTGGTGCCGGTCCCGGTCGGAGTCGAACCGACGTGTCCCACCCTGCTCAGGTGGTGCGCCTGCCGCTGCGCTACGGGACCGGCTCTGCCGAGGAGGTCGGAGTCGAACCGACGTTCTCCACCCTGCGGAAGGTGACGCGCCGCCTCTGCGCTACTCCCGGGCATTGGGGAGGACTTTAACCGATCTTCCGGGAACGCATGCTCGAATAAACGGCGCCGGCGGTCCCGCGAACGGAACCGCCGGCGCGCGCGTCGGGCCTGGTCAGCCGGTGTACTGGGCGAAGATCTTCGCGAACTCGTACGGCTGCTGCGGGATGTTGGTGCACTTGAACAGCCCGCCGGTGCAGGCGTTGGCGTCCCGGGTGGCGTCCCAGAAGGCCAGCTCGCCGAGGTGGTGCTGGCGGGCGAAGGCGACCAGCTGCTGGGCGTCCGCCTGGTTGTAGATCTGGTGGTCGTCGTTCTCGCCGAGCATCGGGGTGACCCCGACCATGGCCCACAGCTGCGCGTCGCCCTTCGCCGGGTACAGCGCCTTGAGCTGGCCGAACAGCGACTGCGCCGCCTGGACGGCCGCGTCGCCGTAGTCGGTGCCGGCGCGGTAGTAGTCCATCGCCATGACGTTGACGATGTCGACGTCCACGCCCGCGTCCCGGGCCGAGCGGACGATGGCGACGCCCTCGCTGGTCAGGCCCTCGGGCAGGACGGGCAGGGTGAAGGAGACCTTGAGGCCGGGGTGGGCCTTCTGCAGCTTGGCGAGGGCGGCGGAGCGGCGGTCGTTGGCGACGGTGTCGGCGATCGCGGCGCCCTCGATGTCGAAGTCGACATAACGGAGGTTATAGGCCTTCACGACCGCGTCATACTCTGCGAAAAGTGAGTCCACGGTGCCGCAGGCGGCGGCGAGTTCGGTGCCGCTGGCGCCGCCGAAGGAGAGCTTGACGTCGCCGCCGGCGGCGCGCAGGGCGTCGATCTGGTCCTTGGCCCAACCGGTGCGCGGGTCGTAGGCGTTGAACCAGCTGGCCTTGCAGCCGACGGCGGTGACGAAGCCCATGGTGAAGGCCTTGAGGTTGCCGGCCTTGGCCATCGCGGGCAGCGACGGGGTGGGCCAGGCGCCCATGTCGATGTACGGGGCGACCGGCAGCGCGACGTTCGGCGGCGGGGTGGTGGGCGGCGTGGTGGGGGGAGTGGTCGGCGGCGTGGTGGGCGGCGTCGTCGGGGGCGTGGTGGGCGGCTGGGTGGTCGGGGTGCCGCCGGGGCCCCCGAGCGTGACGTCGTCGGCCAGGTAGGCGCCCTGCCCGTACCAGCCGTGCAGGTAGACGTTGACGCTGGTGGTGGCCGGCCCGGTGGTGAAGGTGGCGGACAGCTGCTGCCAGCCGGCGCCGCCGGGCGTCCAGACGCCCGGGTCCGTGACGCCGCTGCCGGTCGCGCCGAGGTAGACGTACTGGCCCTGGACCCAGGCGCTCAGCGTGTACGTGGTGTTCGGCTTCACCGCGACGCTCTGCCCGCACTGCGCGGTGTCGCTGCTGCCGACGTTCCCGCGCAGCGCGTACGTCCCGCTGTGCGCACCCGAGTTGACGATGCTCCCGGTGGCGCCCGAACAGCTCCACGGGCCGAGCGAGCCGCTCTCGAACCCGGGGTTGCCGAGCAGGTTGCCGTCGGCGGCGCCGGCGCTCCCGGCGAGGGTCGCGAGACCGCCACCGGCCAGCGTGACGGCGGCGGCCAGACCGATCAGCTTGGTGCGGGCGGCCGACCGGCGGTGCCGGCCGGGTGCGTCGACGGGGACGCCGACGGATGCGTCGTGGGGCGCGCGTGGCATGGGGGTGCCTCTCGGGGGGACGGGGCCCGCCACCCGCCGCGCGAAGGGGGGAGGAGGCGCGGGGCGGACGGCGTCAGCGGGGTGGTCCGGTGGGGGAGTGCGCGGTGCTGACCATCAACCTGGACTAGACCACCTGGGCACGTCAAGAACCTTCGGGGCATCAAAGCCCGCTCACGGCAAGCCTTACCCGGACTTTAAGGTTTCCGACGTTCGTCGGAGCCGGCACCTACGATCGCCCGGTGACGGACGACGAGATCATCGAAGCCTGCCGAAGGATCGCCAGCGAACGGAAGGCGGCCCCGCCCGTGCCACCGGGGGCCGTCGTCGAGGCGGAACGTGTCATCGGATTGGCCTTCCCTGCCCTCCTTCGGCGCCTCTACACCGAGGTTTCCAACGGCGGTTTCGGGCCCGGCGACGGCGTCCTACCGGTCGATGTGGGGCAGTGGCACGAGCACATCGCGGAGGCCTACGAGCACGGGCCGGACCCCACGGGGAGAGTGCCGGCCGGAGTGGTGCCGCTCTACGATTGGGGCTGCACGATGTGGTCGATGATCGATTTCCGTGACCCCGACGGCGCGATGTGGTCCAACGCCGACGGTGCTTGCTGGCGGCAGGGCGTCAGCCTCGCCCAGTGGCTGGTCGCCGCGATGAGCGGCGAGTTGAGCTTCGCCTGGCCGGACGGCGTGCCGCCGGAGAGCGAATGGCACCGGCCGAGGCCGTGGGCGGATGGCGAACAGCGCCGGTCGTGACCTCGCGGGCGGATCCGCAGCTGCCGACCGCCCCGGCTGATCGCCGAGTTGGGCGGGACGCCGGACTTTAAGGTTGCGGGCATGACGGGATCGGGGCGGTTCGCCGTGTGGGAGGGGTACGCGGTGTACCGGGGGGCGGTCGGGGATGGTTCGGCGCACCGGCATGGCGCGTTCCAGGTCGTGGTGGGGGCGGGGCGGGAGGTGGTGGTGGCGGACGCGGACGGGGTGCGGCATCGGGGGGCGGCCGTGGTGGTGCCGCCGATGGTGTGGCACCGGTTGGAGCGGGCGCCGATGGTGGTGACGTACTTCGTCGACCCGCACTGCGCGTTCGCGGACCGGTTGCGGGCGCGGTGCGCGGGGGGCGGTGTCACCGTGGCGCCCGAGTTGCGCGGGCTCGACGAGGCGGAGCTCCGGCCGGCCGGGGCGGTGGCGTCGGCCGGGCTGGACCCGCGGCTGCGGGCGGCGCTGGAGCTGCTGACGGAGCGGCTGGCGGAGTACCCGGACGGGCGGCTGCCGGCGGCCGAGCTGGCCGCGCGGGTCGGGCTCTCGCCGCAGCGGCTGCGGGCGCTGGCGCAGGCGCAGTTGGGCATTCCGCTGACCCGGTGGCGGAGTTGGCGGCGGCTGGCGCTGGCAGTCGGGGCGCTGGACGAGGGGCGGACGCCCGCCGAGGCGGCCCTGGCCGGCGGGTTCGCCGACCAGGCCCACCTCGGGCGGTGGATGCGCGAGATGCTGGGGCTGACCCCGTCCGTGGTCTCGGCGGCACTGCGCGCGGTGGCCGAGGACGGTCGCCGGTCAGCCGCGGTGGGCGACGTGGACCGAGATGGAGCCGGTGAGCGTTGAGACCACCTCGGCCTCCCGGACATCGCGGAACCCGGCCTCGGTGATCAGCCCGGGCAGCACGCCGTCGGCGTTGGGCTGGGTGTCCGCCTTGCCGTCGGCGAACTGGACGGTGCGGAACGCCAGGCGCATCGCCGGGGTCCGCTGCCAGCCGTAGTCGGCGATCACCAGCCGGCCGCCGGGCCGCAGCACGGCGTGCATGGACGCGAGTATCGCCCGCTTCATCGGCAGCGGGCACTGGTGGAGGACGAGGCTGGAGACGGCGGTGTCGGCCGTCCCGGCGCCGAGGAGGTCGGCGACCGCGTCCCCGAAGCCGACCCGCCACTCCGGGCCGGCGCACTCCGGGTCGGTGCCGGTGCCGGTGCCCGTGGCGGGCGTCTTGCGGCGGGCGGCCGCCAGCACCGCCGGGTCGGGGTCGACACCGATGATCCGGGCGCGCGGTTCGACGCGCTGGAGGAGCAGGGCGGTGCTGCCGGTCCCGCAGCCGACGTCCACGATCACCTCGTCCGGCCGTGGTGCGACGTGCATGGCGAGCAGGCTCCGCCACAGGCGGTCGCGGGTCAGGGTGATCAGCGGGTCGTAGAGGCGGGTGGGGCCGAGGCGGCCGAGGGCAGGGGTGAAGTTCTGTTCCGTCATGCGGGCAGTGTCGGCCGGGGGGTGGCGCGGGGTCTTGAACGAATCGCTTGACCTAGAGCGCACTCTAAGGGAGAGGCTGTTCCTCGTTGATCCGCAACACGGTGGGAACGTCACGGAGGAGTACGTCATGCGCAACGCCACGCTCGGCAGCGAGGGTCCCGAGGTCGGAGTCGTCGGTCTCGGCTGCATGGGGATGACCTGGGCCTACGACCTGCGCAACCGTGACGACGAGGTGTCCGTCCGGGTGATCCGGCAGGCGCTGGACCTCGGCGTCACGCTGATCGACACCTCCGACATCTACGGCCCGTACAGCAACGAGGAGGTGGTCGGCGCCGCGCTGGCCGGCCCGTACCGGGAGCGCGCGGTGCTGGCCACCAAGGTGGGCCTGGTGCCGGGCACGGGTGAGGAGCGGATCGGCCGCGACGGCCGGCCGGAACACGTCCGCCGGGCGATCGACGAGAGCCTGCGCCGGCTCGGCACCGACCACGTCGACCTGTACCAGCTGCACCGGGTGGACCCGGAGGTGCCGATCGAGGAGACCTGGGGCGCGCTCGCGGAGGCGGTGACGGCCGGGAAGGCCCGCCGGATCGGGCTCTCCGAGGTGACGGTGGAGGAGATCAAGCGGGCCCGGGCGGTCCACCCGGTGGCGTCCGTGCAGAACGAACTGTCGCTCTGGACCCGGGACTCGCTCGCCGAGGTGCTGCCGTACACCGAGGCCGAGGGGATCGCCTTCCTGCCGTTCTCGCCGCTCGGCCGGGGCTTCCTGACCGGTGGCGTCACCTCCCTCGACGAGCTGCCGGCGGACGACTTCCGGCGCACCCTGCCGCGGTTCCAGCAGGACGCGCTCAAGGCCAACCTGGCGCTGGTGGCGAAGGTGCGGGAGCTCGCGGCCCGGGTCGGGGTGACGCCCGCGCAGGTGGCGCTGGCCTGGGTGCTGGCGCAGGGGCGGTACGTGCTGCCGATCCCGGGCACCAAGACGCCGCGCTACCTGGTGGAGAACGCCGCCGCGGCCGACCTGGTGCTGTCGCCGGCGGACCTGGCCGAGCTGGACGCGCTGCCCGCGCCCACCGGCGACCGGTACTGACCGGCGCGTCGTGGTGCCGTTCAGCGCTCCGTGACCCAGATCAGCTTCCGGCCGGTCTCGCCCGGCGCCCGCACCGGCGCGGCCACCACCCGGTCCAGCCGGAAGCCGAGCCGGCGCGGCACGGCGGCGCTGGCGTCGTTGGCCTGGTCGCAGTGGATCTCGACCCGCTCGATCCCGGGCAGGGCCAGCGCCGCCTCGGTGACCGTCCGGGCGGCGGCGGTCGCGATGCCGCGGCGGCCGTGCTCGGCGCTCACCCAGTAGCCGAGCTCCAGCGCGCCCGGGCCGATCCGGCCGTGCAGGCCGAACGAGCCGATCACCCGGCCGGGTTCGGCGTCCAGGCCGACCAGGTAGATGAAGTCGGTGCCGGCGTCCCAGGCGGCCGAACCGGCCTCGGTCAGCTCGGCGGTGAGGGCGGGGGTGGGGGCCTCGGTGGCCCACTCCAGCCAGGGGCGCAGGTGGTCGAGGTTGGCGCGGACGGCGGCGTTGAGCGCGGGCGCGTGGACGGGGGAGCGGCGGGTCAGGGTGATCCCGCCGGCCGGCCGCAGGAGTTCCGGCGGCCGGCCGGGGGTGACCGGGGCTGAGTACCGCGCGACGGGCGCCGGGGGCGGTGCGACGGCCTGGGGCGGTGCGGCGGGCACGTTGCCGCACGGTTGTGGCATGACGTGGCTCATGGCAGCGATTATGTCGACGTCCTGTACCTGTCACCACCGCCTTGCGCCTATTACCACCGCCTTGCGCAAGTTACGCGACATCGCGTCCGTTGCGATGCATCGCAACAGTTACACCATCTCACGCCCGGGGGCGCGTCAGAGGCGGACCAGCACCTCGTCGAGCTCCTTGCGCTGCAGATCCGGCACGCGCGCCCCCTCCGCGGGGTAGCCCACCGGGATCACGTACGCCGCCCGCTCCTCCAACGGCCGTTCGCACACCTCGTTGAGGAACTTCATCGGGCTCGGCGTGTGCGTCAGCGTGGCCAGGCCCGCCTGGTGCAGGGAGGCGAGCAGCAGGCCGACCGCGATCCCCACCGACTCCTTGGTGTAGTACGGGCGCGGCGAGTGCGGGCCCTTGTGCACCTCGAAGACGACGATCACGGCCGGCGCGTCCTCCAGGAAGGGCTTGTGCCAGTCGGTGCCGATCGGCGCCAGCGCGGTCAGCCACTCCTCGGAGGCCCGGTGCGCGTAGAACTCGCGCTCCTCGGCCTCGGCGGCCTCGCGCAGCCGGCGCTTGCGCTCCGGGTCGGTGATCACCACGAACCGCCAGGGCTGGACGTGCGCGCCGCTGGGCGCGGTGTTGGCGGTGCGGATCGCCCACTCGACGACGCCGTCCGGGAGCGGCCGGGTCGAGTAGTCGCGGACGGTCCGCCGCTGCGCCATCACGTCGTGGAAGGACCTGCTGCGTGCCTCGGCCTCGTGGGCGGGCACCGTCATCGGGCGGAGCGGGACGCTCGGGTACGGCGTCCCCTCGGCCACTGCGCCGTCAACGGCGCTGTCAACTGTGCTGTCAACCATGGCCGACAGCACAGCACATGACGGCGCACCGGGGAAGAGGTCTGGACCTCCTCCCCGGTGAACGGGCGTCTACAGCTCGTGCACCCGCCCGCCCCGGACCTCCAGCCGCCGGTTCACCGCGACGGTGTCCAGCATCCGCCGGTCGTGCGTGACCAGCAGCAGGGTCCCGGTGTACGAGCCCAGCGCCGACTCCAGCTGCTCGATCGCGGGCAGGTCCAGGTGGTTGGTCGGCTCGTCCAGCACCAGCAGGTTCACCCCGCGCGCCTGGAGCAGCGCGAGCGCCGCCCGGGTCCGCTCGCCGGGCGAGAGGGTGCCGGCCGGGCGCATCACGTGCACCGCCTTCAGGCCGAACTTGGCCAGCAGGGTGCGCACCTCCTCCGGCGTGAGCTCCGGGACGGCGGCGGCGAACGCGTCCGCCAGCGGCTCCCCGCCGAGGAACAGTCCGCGCGCCTGGTCGACCTCGCCGACCACCACGCCGGAGCCCAGCACGGCGCTGCCGGAGTCGAGTTCGAGCCGGCCCAGCAGGGCGGCCAGCAGGGTGGACTTGCCCGCGCCGTTGGCGCCGGTGATGGCCACCCGGTCCGCCCAGTCGATCTGCAGGTCCACCGGGCCGAAGGCGAAGTCGCCGCGCCGGACGACGGCCCCGCGCAGGGTGGCGACCACCGAGCCGGAGCGCGGCGCGGTGGCGATCTCCATCCGCAGCTCCCACTCCTTGCGGGGCTCCTCGACCACGTCCAGCCGCTCGATCATCCGCTGGGTCTGCCGGGCCTTCGACGCCTGCTTCTCGGTGGACTCGGCGCGCTGCGCCCGGCCGATCTTGTCGTTGTCGGAGGACTTGCGGCGGGCGTTGCGCACGCCGTGCTCCATCCAGCCCCGCTGCATCCGGGCCCGCGCCTCCAGGCCGGCCTTGGTGTCGGCGTACTCCTCGTACTCCTCGCGGGCGTGCCGGCGGGCCGTCGCGCGCTCCTCCAGGTAGGCCTCGTAGCCGCCGCCGTACAGGTTGACCTGCTGCTGGTGCAGGTCGAGCTCCAGCACCTTGGTCACCGTCCGGGCCAGGAACTCGCGGTCGTGGCTGATCAGCACGGTGCCGGCGCGCAGGCCCTTGACGAAGGACTCCAGCCGCTCCAGGCCGTCCAGGTCGAGGTCGTTGGTGGGCTCGTCGAGCAGGAAGACGTCGTAGCGGGAGAGCAGCAGCGAGGCGAGGCCGGCCCGGGCGGCCTGGCCGCCGGAGAGGGCGGTCATCGGCAGGTCGAGCGAGACCTTGAGGCCGAGCGTGTCGGCGACCTCCTCGGCCCGCTCCTCCAGGTCGGCGCCGCCCAGGTCCAGCCAGCGGTCCAGGCTCGCCGCGTAGGCGTCGTCGGCGCCGGGGACGCCGTCCACCAGGCCCTGGGTGGCCTCGTCCAGCGCGGCCTGCGCGGCGGCGACGCCGGTGCGGCGGGCCAGGAAGTCGCGGACCGACTCGCCGTCGCGGCGCTCCGGCTCCTGGGGGAGGTGGCCGACGTTGGCGGTGGCCGGGCTGAGCCGCAGCGAACCGCCCTCCGGGGTGTCCAGGCCGGCCAGCAGGCGCAGCAGGGTGGACTTGCCGGCTCCGTTGACGCCGACCAGGCCGATCACGTCGCCGGGGGCGACGACCAGGTCCAGGCCGGAGAAGAGGGTGCGCTCGCCGTGGCCGGCGGCGAGGTCCTTGACGACGAGTGTGGCGCTCATGATGGTCCCGATTCTAGGCGGGCCGGGACGCGGTGCGGGGCGGGGCGGACATCCCCCGGTGGTGTCCGCCCCGCCCCGCGGCTCAGTTGGTGACCGACGTCACTCGCTCTTCGCCGACTCGCCCTTCGCTCACTTGCTCTTCTTGGAGAAGTACTCCAGGGCGTGCTGGGCGACGTCGTCCAGGTACGGACCGGCCTCCCAGGTGTTGTCGGACCCGCCGATGGAGGTGTCCGACACCAGCACCTGCTTGCCGTCCTTGGTGGTGAACCAGCCGCCGCCGCTGTCGCCGCCGGTGCCGTTGCAGCCGGTCATCAGCATGGTCGGGCGGGCCGGGTCCATCGAGCGGCGGGCGGGCTTGCCGGCCTCGCAGTGCTCCAGCTCCATGCCGTCGAACGGCTTGCCGGCCGGGTAGCCGTAGGTGCTGACCGAGGCGATCTGCTCACGCGGGGCGTTGAACCAGACCGGCACCGAGCCGCCGACGACCTCCTCCAGGGACTTGGCGCTGCCGTCCGGGTTGGCGACCTTGAGGATGCCGAAGTCGTACTGGCTCCACGGGCCGCCGTTCTCCGGGTCGGCCTCGGCCGTCCACTGCGGGGCGACCATGCCGGCGACCGCGCCCCACTCGCCGTACGGCTCGGCGTCGGCCAGCGAGGCCTGCTTGCCGCCGCTCACCGCGCCGCTGCTGTTGAACGCCGGGGCGAAGGTGATGTTGGTGTGGTACTTGCCGCCCTTGCCGCCGTGCAGGCAGTGGCTGGCGGTCCACACCAGGTTGCTCTTGCCCGGGTTGGCCGGGTCGGAGACGACGGTGCCGGAGCAGACGTACTCCTGCTTGCCGTCCTGGAAGAACAGCTTGCCGTTCACGTGCGCCGGCTTGGCGAACGGGTGCGGGACGGGCTTCATCTCGACCAGCTTCGGCTGCGGGTCGTTCTGGCCGCCGCCGGAGCCGCCGCCGGGCTGCGCGGGTGCGGCGCTGGTGGGCTGCGCGGGTGCGGGCGCGGCGCTGGTGGGCTGGGCGGGCGCCGCGCTGGTCGGCTGCGCGGTGGGCTGCGCCGTCGGCTGGTTGCCCGGGCCCGGCTTGTACGGCTTGGCCTTCAGGATCTTCTGCAGGTCCCAGAAGCCCTTGACCGCCGGCGTGATGACGTTCTGCTGGGCCCACTTGTCCCAGTCCTCGAAGCTCCACTTCTTGAGCTCGTCGGCGGTGGGCAGCTTGATCGGCGGCAGGCCCGGCTTGTCGGTGGCGCCGGCCGTGGCCGCGACGGTGGTCCCGCCGGACGGGGCGGCGGCCGGATCGCTGTTCTCCGGGCCGCACGCGGTCGCGACGACCATGGTCAGCGCGACGACGGAGGCGCCCAGCGCGGCACGCGTCGCCCGGGATATCGGTGACATGAGTTCAATTCCCCCTGTGAATGCACGCCACGGGCCGTACGGCGGACGGGCCGCAGGCGTGACGGGTGTGGCAGGGGAGGAGTCTGCCATGCGCGGCGGACGCTCCCGGCCGTCCCGGGCGGACCGCGACCGGGCTGTCACCGGATCGGCACGCGATCGGCACCGATCGGCACTGAAAAAACCGGTTGCACGCCTCCGGGGGCCTCCGTAGCGTGGTCCTCGCCACCCGCCAGAACAGGAGAAGGCCGTTGCTCTACTGAGGTCCCGAGACACCGCCCCCGACGCGCCACGCGCATGCCCAGCATGTCGCCCGGCGCGGTCCGTGAGTGTGCGAGTGCCCGACCTCAGTGGTGAGCCGGCCCGGCGACGCCCGTCCTCCTGACGATCCCGGCGCCCCTTCCGGCCCTCCCTCCCCGGTCCCGCCCGCACCCGCGGTGTCTCCCCGTGTTGCTCCACGACCACGCCCGGTGACCGGCGCCCACGCGCCCCGGCACCCCAAGGGCTCATCCGGCAACCCCCGGGAGGCTTCCATGGCACAACCCACCACGTCACTCCTCTGCACCGAGCTCTCCTTCGAGTGGCCGGACGGCAGGCCCGTGCTCGACGGCTTCCACCTCGCCGTCGGCCCCGGCCGCACCGGGCTGATCGGGCTCAACGGCGCGGGCAAGTCCACCCTGCTGCGCCTGCTCGCCGGCGAACTCACCCCCACCTCGGGCACGGTGAAGGTGGCCGGCGAGCTCGGCTACCTGCCGCAGGGCCTCACCCTGGACACCGGCCTGCGGGTCGACGAGGCGCTCGGCGTCCGGGCCGCCCGCGAGGCCCTGCACGCCATCGAGGCCGGCTCCACCGACCAGCGCCATTTCGATGCGGTCGGCGACGACTGGGACGTCGAGGAGCGCGCCCGCGCCCTGCTCGACCGGCTCGGCCTGCAGCGGCTCGGCCTCGACCGCACCACCGGCGAACTCTCCGGCGGCGAGGCGGTCCTGCTGCGGCTGGCCGCCCTGCTGCTGCGCCGCCCCGACGTCCTGCTGCTCGACGAGCCGACCAACAACCTCGACCGGGCCGCCCGCGAGCGGCTCTACGAGACGGTGGCCGGCTGGGGCGGCGTGATGGTGATCGTCAGCCACGACCGCGAGCTGCTCCGGCACGTCGACCAGATCGCCGAGCTGAGGGACGGCCAGGTCACCTGGTACGGCGGGAACTTCGACGAGTACGAGCGCACCGTCACGGCCCAGCAGGAGACCGCCGAGCGGCTGCTGCGCAACGCCGAGGCGGACGTCCAGCGCCAGAAGCGGGACTTGGCCGACGCCCGGCTGCGGCTGGACCGCAGCGCCAGCTACGGCAAGAAGCGCTCGGTCACCCGCAACGACCCGCACATCTTCGCCGGCAAGCTCAAACGGCAGGGCCAGGAGACGGCCGGCCGCCTCCAGGGCATGCACACCGAGCGGCTGGAGGAGGCCAAGCGCAAGCTGACGGCCGCCGAGGAGGCGGTCCGGGACGACGCCGAGATCCGGATCGACCTGCCCCGCACCGCCGTCCCGGCCGGGCGCACCGTGCTCACCCTGGACAAGGTCCGGCTGCCGCACGGCATCCTCGCCGACCTCGACCTGCGCGGCCCCGAGCGGATCGCGCTGGTCGGCCGCAACGGCTCCGGCAAGACCACCCTGCTGCGCACCATCGCCGGCGAACTCGCCCCGGCGGCGGGCGAGGTCACCACCCCGGTGCCGCTGCGCCACCTCCCGCAGCGGCTCGACCTGCTGGACGACGCGCTGACGGTGGTGGGGAACGTCAAGCTGTTCGCGCCCGGCGCCGGGGACAACGCGGTCCGGGCCCGGCTGGCCCGGTTCCTGTTCCGCGGCGGGCGGGCCGACCAGCCGGCCGGCACGCTCTCCGGCGGCGAGCGGTTCCGCGCCACCCTGGCCGCGCTGCTGCTGGCCGACCCGCCGCCGCAGCTGCTGCTGCTCGACGAGCCGACCAACAACCTGGACCTGGCCAGCGTCCGCCAGCTCACCCAGGCGCTCGCCGCCTACCAGGGCGCGCTGATCGTGGCCAGCCACGACGTGCCGTTCCTGCGCGGGCTCGGGATCACCCGCTGGCTGGAGCTGGACGGCGAGCTGAGGGCGGTGGACCCGATGTGACGGCCCCTACCCGACGGGTGCGGCCTGTGCGTCGGGCGCGGCCCCTACCGGGCGGACGCGGCCGGTGTGCCGGACGCGGTCTGTCCGCCGGCGAGGATTCGCCGGGCCTCGGTCAGGGCGGAGTCCCGGCGCTGGTTCAGCTCCTCGGGGGTGAAGACCGGCGTGCGGACGTCCGGCGGGATGCCCGGGCCGTCGTAGGTGCTGCCGGCCGGCGTGCGGAACTCCTCGTTCGGCAGCACGGCCGTCAGCTCCGCCGACAGCGGCTTGTACATGATGTCGGAGAACACGCCCTGGGTGTTCTCGCCGATCCGGACCGGCGCCGGGCGCCGCTCCGCCATCGCCTGGGTGAAGGTCTCGCCCGCGCTCGCCGTCGACCCGGCGGTGAGCAGGGCGACCGGCCCGGTGAAGCGGGTGGCCCCGGTCGCCGGGTGGACGCGGATCGACTGGGGCGCGGTGAAGCGGGTCGGGTCGGCCGGGTCGTTGCGGGCCACCTTGCGGTAGGCCAGGAACGACCGGTCGGTGAGCCGGGCGGCGATCCGCAGGCCCAGCGAGTCCGAGCCGCCGCCGTTCAGCCGCAGGTCGATCACCAGGCCGGTCAGCCGTTCGGGGTGGGCGAGCAGCGCGTCCAGCGCCTTGTCCAGCTCGGCGGCCTGGTCCTGGTAGCTCGCGTCCTCGACGTACCCGTCGAAGCCGCTCACCCGTAGGTAGCCGACGCCGCCCGGGAGTTCGCCGACGCCCAGCAGGCCGCCGCCGAAGGTCCGCTCGGGAGCGAGGAGCTGGGCGGCGACGGCCTGCGCCGCCTGCTCCCGCACCCGGTCGGTGGGCTCCTCGGTGCCCGGCCGGATCCCGGCGAACACGCCCTTCCAGTGCTCGCCCTGCTTGCGGCCCAGCCCGGTGTGCGCGTCGCCGAGCGGCCGGAGCAGGTCGGCGATGACCTTCTGGAGGTCGTCGGTGCTGCTCCGCGGGTTGAGCAGGGCCCGGGCCTTCGCGCCCTCGGCGCGCCAGTCGACCCCCTTGGCGGCGAAGAAGGGGTAGTTCTCCTCGAAGGTCGCCCAGAACCGGTCGAACACCGAGAGCGCGTCCTGCGGCGCGGCCTGCCCGCAGAGCGCCGGCAGGCCGCCGGGCAGCCGGGCCAGGTTCCTGATCGAGGGGGCGCCGTCCTCCTTGTACACGGCCCGGTCCCGGCCCCGGGGCGTGATCGTGAACTCGCCGTACTTCACCCCGGTCCGCCCGTACCGGACGCCGCCGCCGGGCCCGGGCGCGCCGACCTGTTCGGCGCCGATCCAGCCCGGCGTGCAGCTGATCCGCGTCGTGTCGTACGTGGTGAGCGTGGTCCCGTGGATCTCGACCAGCGTCCCGTACCCGTCCGTCCGCCAGACGCCGTCCAGCCGGCCGACGCCCGGCCGACCCCCGTCCCCGGCCTCGTCCCCGGACGGTGCGGCCCCCGCCGCGCCGACCGTCCCGGCCGTGATCGCCAGCGCCACCGCCGCGATCCCGGCCGTCCGTGCCGTCCTGCTCCCGATTCCCATCTCGGCCCTCCGCCGTGTGCCGTTCACCAGGTTCGGGCCTCCCCCGCGGAACCCGTCCGCCGCCCACCACCGACGGTACGGATCCGCCCCGCGCCCGCACGTCCACCCGTGGAGCGGTCCGCACCGGGACCCGGGGCGTACGCCGGACCCCGCCCGGCTCCGCCGGAGGGCGTACGGGGACCGGACGGTGCGTCAGGGAGGGCTCGGGGGTGGCGTCAGGGTCGCCGGCTCGGTACCCAACTCCCGTACGCTCCAGTACCATCGGCGCCATGCCAGCGCTCAATATCGAGTACACCGAGCATGAACTCGCCGCCATCCGCGCGGCGGCGGCGGCCGACGGCAAGAGCGTCAAGGCCTATGTGCACGACCTGAGTGTGCGGGAGCAGCAGCGGCGGGAGTTCGTCGACCACGCGGTGGCGTTCTGGAACGCGCACCGCGAGGAGTTCGACCAGGCGTTCCCGGAGGACGCGCCGGCCGCCTGAGTGGGAACGACCGGGTGGGGGGTGCCGCGTTGACGCTGCTGCGCGTCGATCTGCGCTGGCTGCTCGACGTCCAGGAACAGGCCTCGCCCGAGGACCTCAGTGTGCGGGACTACTCGGCCCTGCAGGCGGCCGTGGCCCGGCACCGGGTGAACACCGCGCAGCTCGGCCACGACGCCGATCCGGCCTGGTGCGCGGCCACCCTGATGCACACCATCGTGCTGCTGCGGCCGCTGCCGGTGCGCAACAACCTCTACGCCTGCATGACCACGGCGGCGTACATGCACGCCGCCGGGGAGGGCGTCGACCCGCCGTACGGGGCGCTGGTGGAGCTGGCCCGGGACGTCGCCGAGGGACGGGCGGACGTGTTCGCGGCGGCCGACCGGATCCGTGCCTGGCGGATCTGAGCCCGGCGGATCCGAGTCGGCCGCCGCGGGGGCGGGGGAGGGGGTCAGACCTCGGCGGGGGCGTCCCGGCGAAGCTTGCCGGCGATCAGGGTGCCCAGCCGGTCCAGGCCGACCACGGCGGCGGCCAGCACCGTGAACTCGACCGTCAGCAGGGCGATCTGGCCCCAGACGTAGCCGTACCCCTCGGTCGTCGGGTCGAAGAAGAAGTAGGGGTACGGCAGCGGGTAGTTCGAGAACAGCGCGTTGCGGGTCAGCACGATCGCGGCGTAGCCGAGCGGGAACGCCAGCCAGAGCGGGATGTCCCGCCAGGCGGAGGCGTTGCGCGGCTTGAACACCAGCCAGTCGACGATCACCAGCACCGGCGTCACGTAGTGCACGAAGAACGACGACCAGTGCTGGAGCTTGTCCGGCCCGTCGAACAGGCCGGGCAGCGGGCTGGCGCCGTGCTGCAGCACGACGTGCGAGACCAGGCCGGTGATCAGGATGTACAGCGTGGCGGCGCCGCGCAGCCGGGGCGCGGGGGCGTCGGTGGTGCCGCGCTTGACCATCCAGTAGACCGCGCCGATGAAGTAGCCGAGCACGATCACATTGCTCTGGATGGTGAAGTACACCAGGGGCGAGGTCTGCAGGGTCAGGCCGATGAACGCGGAGAGCACGATGCCGGCGCGCCACCAGAGCGCCGGGCTGGTCCGGACTGTCATACGGCCACCAGGTTCGTTTCAGGCGATACGGGAGGTATCGGACGGTCGGGGGGAAGATCGCACTCTACCCGCCGGTAGTGGTGGGATGAAAGAAACGTTCCGTCAACCTTCCGGACACCTTGCGTCAGCCCGGCCCCGCCTGCCCTGCCCGGCCCTGCCCTGCTCAGCCCGGCCCCGCCCTGCTCAGCCCGGCAGGACGAACCCCGACTCGTACGCGGTGATCACCGCCTGGGTGCGGTCCCGCGCGCCCAGCTTGGCGAGCACGCTGCCCACGTGCGTCTTCACCGTCTCCTGGCTGACCACGAGCTTCGCCGCGATCTCCGCGTTGTTGAGCCCGGCCGCCATCAGCCGCAGCACCTGGCCCTCCCGCTCGGTGAGCCGCCCGACCGGCCCCTGCGCCCGGCCGCCGTCCCGGCTCCCGTCCCGGCCCCCGGAAGCCCCGCCGGACGAGCCGTAGCGCAACGCCAGCTCGCGCACGGCCGCCGGGAACAGCAGCGAGTCGCCGCGCGCGATCAGCCGCACCGCCTGCACCATCTCCTCCGCCCGGGCCCGCTTCAGCAGGAACCCGGCCGCCCCCGCCCGCAGCGCGTCGTACACGTGGTCGTCGTGCTCGAAGGTGGTGACCACCAGGATCCGGGGCGGCTCCGCCATCCCGCCGACCAGCTGCTCGGTGGCCCGGATGCCGTCGATGCCGGGCATCCGGACGTCCATCAGCACCACGTCCGGCCGCAGCTCGCGCACCAGCGGGACGACCTCGGCGCCGTCGGCGGCCTCGCCGACCACGGTGAGGTCCGGTTCGGCGTCGATCACCACCCGCAGGCCCATCCGGACCAGCCGCTCGTCGTCGGCGATCACCACCCGCACCGGCGCGTCCGCGGACCCACCCGGCGCTCCGACTCCGCCCGACCCGTTCGACCCGTTCATCCTTGCTCTCCTCCCACCGGCAGCCAGACGGCCAGCCGCCACGTCGTCCCGTCGTCCGCCGGCCCGGCCTCGCAGCCGCCGCGCAGCGCCGCCGCGCGTTCGCCGATCCCGCGCAGCCCCCGCCCGCCGCCGGGGCGGCTGGGCCGGGCCGGGCCGAGCGGGTTGGTCAGTTCGATCTCCAGCCGTCCGCCGGCCGGCCCGACCCGCAGCCGGGCCGGCGCGGGCCCGGCGTGCCGCAGCACATTGGTGAGGCCCTCCTGGACGATCCGGTACGCCTCGCGGGAGAACGCGGCCGGCAGCCGGTCCAGGCCGGGGGCCAGCTCGGCGTCCACCGCCACCCCGGTCCGGGCCAGCTGGCGCAGCAGGTCGTCCAGTCCGGCCAGGGTCGGCCCGGCGACGGTCGACTCGGCCTGCTCCTCCTCGCGCAGCAGGCCCAGCACCGCGTCCAGTTCGGCGACGGCGCCGCGCGCGGTCTCCTCGATGGCGGCCAGCGCCTCGGCGGCGAACTCCGGGTCGGACCGCAGCACCCGGGCCGCCGCCGAGGCCTGGATGCCGACCGCGCTCAGCGCGTGGCCGACCGAGTCGTGCAGTTCGCGGGCCAGCCGGTTGCGCTGGGCGAGGACGGCGGCCCGCCGTTCGGCGACGGCCAGCCGCTCGTCCGGGGTCGGGCCGAGCAGCACCGGCGCCCAGCGGGCCAACAGCGCGCCGAGACCGGCGCTGGTGCCGACGATCAGCGCGAGCAGGGCGAGGCCCAGCAGCGGACCGGGCAGCCAGCCGGGGATGCCGCGGTCCTCCCAGTACCGCACCAACTCGGCCAGGCCGGTCGGCCGGAGGATCAGCAGCGCCGCGAACGGTGTCCCGGCCAGCGTCATCCCGCTGACCACACCGCCGAACAGCAGGTGCAGCACGTACCAGCCGGCGGTCCGCCGCCGGGCCGCCCAGGACCGGGCCGGACCGGTGGCCACCTCCTCTGCTCGCTCCGGCGCGCACAGCGCCCGGGCGGCCGCACCCTCCAGCGCCCGGACGGTCGGCACCAGCGCGGTGACGGCGGCCATCGGCAGCGAGGTGCCGAGCGCGGCGAGCTGGAGCATCAGCTGGGTCAGCGGCGGGTGGTCGCGGTTCAGGCTGCCGAGGGCGACGGCCGAGAGCAGCCAGTACGGCATCAGCAGCGCGCCGCCGAGGACGAGGTGCACCCAGCGCAGCCGCGCCCGCCGTCCGACCAGCGCGCCCACCGCGCGCCGTACCGCCGTCCCACTCATGTCCGTGGCCCCCGCCCCCATGATCACTGAGCAGACTCTACGTCAGCACGCCCGGCGGGGGCCGCGGTCACGAGGTCCCAGGCGGTGTCCGGAACGGTGGCGGCGGTGGCCGCCGCAGCCGAGGCCCGCTCGACCAGCGCGACCGCACCCACCGCCAGCACCAGCAGCCCGGTGAGCACCTGCACCGACTCCACCAGCGGGAGCAGCCCGGGCACGGCCCGGCGCAGATCGGCCACGTCGGTGGTCGTCCCGAACGCCACCAACTGCCACGACCCCCAGCCGAACAGCGATCCGGCCGCCGTCCACACCACCGCCAGCGGCCCGCGCACCCGCCACCCCGGCCGGGCGCGGAACACCAGCACCAGCAGCGCCGCCACCGCGGCCACCGCCATCACCGCCGTCACCACGTCCATGACGGCCACGCCCCGGCCGCGGTGCTCCCGCCACTCCAGCGGCAGCCCGGCCGTCCCGCCGCCCGCCCAGTACAGCCGGGCCGTCGCCACCCCGGCCGCGAGCAGCGCGGCCACCCCGGCGAAGGCCCGCTGGACGGTGAGCGTGGGGGAGCCGGGCAGGTCGCCGATCCGTTCGCGCAGCAGTCCGGCCCAGCGCTGCCGGGCGTACAGCAGGAACCCGGTGATCAGCGCCAGCCCCTGGATCGAGAACCCGCCGTACACCAGGGGGAACACCCAGTCGTCCAGCCCGCCGGCCGGGTCGGCCGGGACGTTCTGCTCCGGGCCGAGCACCAGGGTGACGAGCAGGAACAGCGGCATGGCGACCAGGATGGTGCCGAGCAGCCCGGTCGCCACCCACATCGGGAAGGCCAGCAGCCCGGCGGGCGCCCGCCGCCCCCACGGCCGGACGAAGGCGAGCGCGAGGAGCACGGCGATGGCGTCCATGCCGAAGGTCAGCAGGTTGACCAGCCACAGGTCGTCCATGGCTTCGGGGTCCCCGGCCCCGACCGGGTGGCCGGTGAGCCAGAGCAGCTTGAGGGTGAGATAGGGCAGGGTCGCGGCGACGGCCAGACCGGCAGTCACGGCCCGCAGCCGGCCGACCGGAGCGGCGGCGGCCGGGGCCGCCGGGGTGAGCGAGAGTGTCGAGGTCATGCCCCCACGCTCCCGCGCACCCGCCCGCCCGCACGTCCTCCGCAGACCGGATCCGCCTCCCCCGCCGGGGGGATCCGGCGGGGGGAGGCGCAGTCCCGGGGGAGGACCGCTACGGCACGATCGGCTCGCAACCGATCGCCGCACCACCGGCGGCGAGGAACTGCGTCCAGAGCGCCTTGTCGTCCTGGAACACCTTGTCCCGGCCCGTCGACGCGACCAGCTCGGACTCCAGGTGGAAGTACGTCGGCTTCCCCTGGCAATCGGCGACCACGGTGTCCCGCCCGAACCAGGTCGACCGCCCGTAGGCCTGCCCACCGCGCCCGGGCGGCTGCGGGCCCATGACCCGCGGGTCCGTGGTGATCCCGAAGGACACGAGCACGTCGTCGCCCCAGGTCCGGCCGAGCTCGCAGGACCAGACCGGGGCGAGCGCGCCGGAGGACCGCTGCCGCAGTTCGTCGCGGACGGCCTCGTTCCGCACCGGGGCGAAGCCGGGGAGGCCACACACCTTCGCCGGGTCCACCGGCTGCTCCGCGCCCGCCGGGGACAGCTCCTTCGGGCCGGTGAGCGCCCCGGTCCCGCAGTTGCGCGCCTTGGCGGCCCGGTCGGCGTACGCGACGGCGAGCCGGGCGAGCTCCGTGGACCGGTCGCCGTCCGGCTTCTTCCCGTCGAGCCCGACCGCCGTCCGCAGCCCGGTGGGGCAGCCCTCGGGGAGGAGCGCCCAGGCGCCGGACCCGGTCACCGCGCCGGCCGTGCCGCCGCCGGAGAACAGGCGCGCCGTCGGCGGGGTCCGGGGGCCGGTGCCGGTGTCCATGACGGTCTTGAAGGAGATGTTCCGCTCGGACGTGCCGAACAGCCCGTACCGGACCGTCGCGACGCAGGAGCCGGCCGGGTCGACGGCGGTCGGCGAGTACCCGGCGGACTTGTCCTCGCTGATCCGCCCCGGCCCGAGGGCGTCGTGCACGGCGTCGGCGGTCGCCGCGCCGCCGCACACGGTGTCCGGCCCGAACGCGTTGGTCAGGTTGTACAGCAGGACCCCGGACGCCCCGGCCGCGATCGCCAGCAGCACCCCCGCCGCCCGCAGCCGCAGCCCCCGGGTGGTGAACCCGCGCCGGCTGAGCGCCTCGTCGGCCCGCTCCAGCGGACCGGGACCGTCGTGTTCCGTCGTCGTTCCCCTCATCCCCGTCACCCCCGGCCCAGCGTGGAGCGGTAGGCCTGGTCGATCGAGGTGTTGTAGTACACCTTGGTCTCGTCCCGGAGCTGCTTGGGGATGCCGCAGTCGGCGTCCAGGTCGCCGGTGTAGCCGGTCTGGAGCGCCCGTTCGTCGATCATCGCCATCAGTTGCTCCCGGCCCACCGAGAACCGCGTGCTGAGGTCGCCCTGGACGGCGGTGTCGATGCCGCCGTTGGCGCCTTCGAGCCACTTGGAGGTCCCGACGTCGACCAGCCGCTGCCCGATGTCGCCGAGCGGCTGGGTGATCATGTTCACCGGGGTGCCGATCACGTGGTAGGCCATCTTGGCCTTCCAGGCGTTCTCGGCCTTGTCCGCGTCGGCGTGGTCCATCACGCTGTCGGCGTAGATCGCGTCCAGCGCGCCGAGGGCGCCGGCGGCGTTGTGGACGACGCTGGTGTAGGTGGCGTTCGGCCGGCCGGTGGCGTCGGGGGTGAACGCGCCGGGCCCGAAGGCGTCGAGCTGACGGGCGACCTCGCGGGTCTCGGCCTGGTGGATGATCGCGAAGGACGCCGGATCCTCCAGCGTGCCGCGCGCGACGCGGAGCAGCTGGTCGCGGCTGACGGTGAGGCCGTCGGGCTTGGACGGGCCGTGCAGCTCCTTGCCGAGGATCTCGTGCACGTCCGGCGCATAGTCGGCGATCATCTCGGCGAACGGGTGGCGGAGTCCGGCCGGCAGGTCGTTCTCGCCTCCGGCCTTGCCGCCGCCGAAGGCCTTGAGGGTCTGGTCCATGATCCGGGCCGTCGCCGGGTCGTGCGGGTGCGCCGCCGGCTGGGCGCCGTGCGGGTCGCGGCCGGTGGTGGCGGCCTGGAGGGCGTCACCGAGGGCGCCGCGCGAGGTGTCCCGGGCGAGCGCGTCGGGCTGCTTCTGCTCGTAGCCCTGGTTGGGCCAGGCGCGGTCCTTGAGCAGGTAGTCGAGGTTCTTTCCGGCGGCCGGGTCGAAGAACTCCTTCGCCGCCTCGGGATTGCGGCTCAGCGCCTTCATCAGGCCGCGCACCGGGTCGCCCTGGCGTCCGGTGACGGCGGTGAAGTCGGGGCTCCAGAGCTCCTCGCCCTTGAGCTTGCTGCCGCGTTCGTAGTCGACCAGGTCGGCGCCGACCTTCTTGAGGAACGGCTTGTCGAAATCGCCGCCGGTGCCCATGAGTTCGGTGAGCGCACGGTAGTTGTCGTTGTACCCGGCGGCCGAACCGCCTGGCCTGCGGGCGGACTTGAGCAGGTCGTCCTCCCAGCGTCCGCCCATGCCACCGTCCTTGGTGGCGGTGGCGAGCACCTGGGCGAGGCTGCCGTAGACGTCCTGGTACTGCTGGGCGTTGCGGTTGCCGTGGGCGAGGTCGCCGTAGACCTTGGTGTAGTCCAGCAGCGCCTCGGGTCCGCCCTTGCCGCCCGCGTCGAGGCTGTTGAGCAGGCTGGTCGCGAAGTCCTTGGAGCCGGCGCCGGTGGCCATGAGGTCCTGGAGCCGCTTGAGCTCGGCGTCGGAGAGGCTGCCGCCCTTGGCCATGAGGTCGGCGGCGCGCCGGCCGTCGGCCGCGTCGCCGCCCCCGTAGGGCTTGGGATTGAAGGCGGTGGTGCTGGTGCCGATGTCGGTCCGGAGGGCGGTGGCGGCGCGCTGGTCGGCGGCGGCGGCCTTCCGGACGGCCTGGGCGAGGCGGTCGGATATCGCCTGCGCCTTGCCCTTCATCTCGTCGTCGTACTTCTTCACGGCCGCCCCGGCGTCGGGGTCGTTGCGCGAGCCGGGCATCGGCGGCCAGCGGACCTCGCCGTCGGGGGTGACGGTCATGGTCTGGGTCTCGGCGTCGTGGATCGCCGTGTCGAGGTCCTTGCGGGCGGCGGTGAAGTCCTCGGCGGCGTCGCGGATGATCGCGGCGAGGGCCCGGGCGACACCGGCTGCCTGGGTGAAGTCGGTGTCGACGGTCTTGAGGGTGGCGCCGGCCTGGACGGCGGCGGGGCCCTCCCAGCCGGCCCGCTGCGGGGTGCCGGTGAGGTCGCGGCCGACCCGGTTGTCGAGGCCGTCGAGGGCCGTGGCCATCTTCGACCAGGCCTCGGCGGTCTCGGTGACGCCGGCGAAGTCGGCCTCGTGGAGTTCCTTGAAGGACACCATGGTGTTCCCTGTTGCCTTTCTCCGGTGCTCTGGTGCTCCGGTGCTCCGGTGCTCTGGTGCTCCGGTCAGCGGCCGGGCTGGGTGAACCGGCCGGCGGTCGAGGTCTCGTTGGCGTGGTAGGAGCGCTGGGTGGCGTCCAGGTTGTCGGCGGTGCCGGTGAGCTTGTCGTGCAGGCTCTTGCACTGCTGGAGCCAGCGTTCGGTGGAGCCGGTGAGGGCGCCGCCGAAGGCGAAGCCGCGGATCTTCCCGGCGGCGGTGGAGGCGTGCTCGCCGAGGTTGTTGCCGCCCTTGCCGTTGGCCTTGTCGAGGTCGCCGGCGATCTGCCGGGCGATGCCGGCGGAGGCGTTGAGTTCGTACGGACGGTCGAGCCGGGTGCTGACCGAGCCCGGGGCCAGGCCGGGAGTGGGGGACGGGGTGGGGGACGGCTTGGCGTACGGTCCGGCGGCCGGGGCGACGGGCCCAGGGGTCGGCGTCGGCCCGGGGGTCGGCTTGGCGAACGGCGAGCTGCTGGGCGCGACCGGCCCGGTGGTGAACCCTGGGTAGACCATGTGCGGGTGCTCTCTTCCTTCCTCCGGCTCCGACGGGACGTCAGGATCCCTCCCGCCGGGGACGACCGTACCCGGCCGTCCGTTGGTGTACCGACGCACCCTGTGTGGTCGGGGTTGCACGGAGTGCGTCAAGGAATCGTCAAGCCTGGCGTCGAGAGGGGAAGGCCTTGTTACCGGCGGGTCGCTTCCCTATCATCGCGAGTGTGACAGCTTTACTGTCAGACCTGATCTCGAAGGGGCAGCGGCGGTCGTGCACGACAGCGGAGTAAGCGGGAGTGGCGGGCCGCTGGCCGGGGTCCGGGTGCTGGAGCTCGCCGGGATCGGGCCGGGGCCGTTCGCCGGCATGCTGCTCGGCGACCTCGGGGCCGACGTGGTCCGGGTGGACCGGCCCGAGCCCTCGCTGCTCGCCATCGACCCGGCCTACGACGTCGCCAACCGCAACAAGCGCTCGGTGGTCGTCGACCTCAAGTCCCCCGACGGGCCCGCCCGGGTGCTCGACCTGGCGGCCCGGGCCGACCTGCTGATCGAGGGGTACCGGCCCGGCGTCGCCGAGCGCCTCGGCATCGGTCCGCAGGCCTGTCTGGCCCGCAATCCCGCGCTGGTCTACGGTCGGATGACCGGCTGGGGGCAGGACGGGCCGCTGGCCGCCCGGGCCGGGCACGACATCGGGTACACGGCGGTGGCCGGCGCGCTCGGCCTGGTCGCCGCCAGCGGCGCCGGAGGTGCGGACGGGGCCCCCGAGGCGCCGCCCGCCGTCCCCGCCAACCTGCTCGGGGACTACGCCGGCGGCTCGCTCTACCTGGTCGTCGGCCTGCTCGCCGCCCTCCACCACGCCCGCGCCACCGGCACCGGCCAGGTCGTCGACGCCGCCATCGTCGACGGCGCCGCCCACCTCACCGCCGTCCTCCAGGGCCTGCTGGCCGGCGGGCGCTGGCAGGACCGGCGCGGCGTCAACCTGCTCGACGGCGGCGCGCCGTTCTACGCCGTCTACCCGGCCGCGGACGGCGGCCACCTCGCGGTCGGCGCGCTGGAGCCGCAGTTCTACGCCGAGTTCGCCCGGCTGCTGGAACTCGGCCCGGACGCCCCCGGGCAGTGGGACACCGCCCGCTGGCCCGAACTGCGGGCCCTGATCGCCACCCGCTTCGCCACCCGCCCCCGGGCCGCCTGGGAGAAGGTCTTCGCCGGCTCCGACGCCTGCGTGGAACCCGTCCTGACGATGCGTCAGGCACATGCGCACGAGCACCTGGTGGCCCGGTCGACCTACGTCGAGGTGGACGGCGTCACCCAGCCCGCCCCCGCCCCGCGGTTCTCCGCCACCCCCGGCGCGCTGCGCCGTCCGCCGTCCCCGCCCGGCGCCGACACCGCCGAGGTCGCCCGCGACTGGGGCGTGCCCGCGCTGGACGCACCGCCGACCGCCTGAACCCCCTCACCCCCCAAGGAGCCAGCCGCCGTGCAACGCGACCTCTTCACCGACGAGCACGAGGACTTCCGGGCCACCGTCCGGGCCTTCCTCGCCAAGGAGGTGCTGCCGCACTACGACCGGTGGGAGAAGGCCGGCATCGTCGACCGCGAGGCCTGGACGGCCGCCGGGCGGCAGGGCCTGCTCGGCCTCGCCGTCCCCGAGGAGTACGGCGGCGGGGGCGTCGCCGACTTCCGCTACGCCGCCGTGCTGGCCGAGGAGTTCGCCCGGGCCGGCGCCTCCGGCCTGGCGATCGGACTGCACAACGACATCATCGGACCCTACCTCACCTCGCTCGCCACCGAGGAGCAGAAGCGCCGCTGGCTGCCCGGCTTCTGCACCGGCGAGCTGATCACCGCGATCGCGATGACCGAGCCCGGCACCGGCTCGGACCTCCAGGGCATCCGCACCCAGGCCGTCGACCAGGGCGACCACTACCTGCTCAACGGCGCCAAGACCTTCATCTCCAACGGCATCCTGGCCGACCTCGTCGTGGTGGTCGCCCGGACCACCCCCGAGGGCGGCGCGCACGGCCTGAGCCTGCTGGTGGTCGAGCGCGGCATGCCCGGCTTCGAGCGCGGCCGCAACCTCGACAAGATCGGCCAGAAGGCCCAGGACACCGCCGAGTTGTTCTTCCAGGACGTCCGCGTCCCCAAGGAGAACCTGCTCGGCGGGCTCGACCAGGGCTTCGTCCACCTGATGCAGAACCTCGCCCAGGAGCGCCTGACCATCGCGGCCGCCGCGATCGCCGGGGCCGAGTACCTGGTCGAGATCACCACCGAGTACGTCAAGCAGCGCGAGGCGTTCGGCCGGCCGCTGGCCAAGCTCCAGCACGTCCGCTTCGAGATCGCCGAACTGGCCACCGAGTGCGCGGTCACCCGCGCCTTCGTCGACCGCTGCATCGCCGAGCACAACCGTTACGCGCTCACCCCGGCGGACGCCTCGATGGCCAAGTGGTGGGCCACCGAACTGCAGAAGCGCACCGCCGACCGTTGCCTCCAACTCCACGGCGGGTACGGGTACATGAGCGAGTACCCGGTCGCCCGCGCGTTCACCGACGGGCGGATCCAGACCATCTACGGCGGCACCACCGAGATCATGAAGGAGATCGTCGGCCGCTCCATCCTCGGCTGACCTTCCCCCGCTCCCTCCCCACCCCCTTGCCCCGAAAGGCTCCCACCGTGACCACCGAAGCGTACGTCTACGACGCGATCCGCACCCCGCGCGGCCGGGGCAAGGCCTCCGGCTCGCTGCACGGCACCAAGCCGATCGACTTGGTCGTCGGCCTGATCCAGGAACTGCGCCGCCGCTTCCCCGGGTTGGACCCGGCGGCGATCGACGACATCGTGCTCGGCGTGGTCAGCCCGCTCGGCGACCAGGGCTCCGACATCGCCCGGGTCGCCGCGATGGCGGCCGGCCTGCCCGACTCGGTGGCCGGCGTCCAGCAGAACCGCTTCTGCGCCTCCGGCCTGGAGGCCGTCAACACGGCCGCCGCCAAGGTCCGTTCGGGCTGGGAGGACCTCGTGCTGGCCGGCGGTGTCGAGTCGATGTCCCGGGTCAAGATGGGTTCCGACGGCGGCGCCTGGTTCAACGACCCGATGACCTCCTACGAGACCGGCTTCGTCCCGCAGGGCATCAGCGCCGACCTGATCGCCACCGTCGAGGGCTTCTCCCGCACCGACGTCGACGCCTTCGCCGCCGAGTCCCAGGCCCGCGCCGCCAAGGCCCAGGCCGACGGTCTCTTCGACCGCTCGGTCGTGCCGGTCCTCGACCGCAACGGCCTGGTCGTGCTGGACCGCGACGAGTTCATCCGCCCCGGCACCACCGTCGAGACGCTGGCCGCCCTCAAGCCCTCCTTCGCCGGCATCGGGGAGGCCGGCGGCTTCGACGCCGTCGCCCTGCAGAAGTACCACTGGGTGGAGGCCATCGACCACGTCCACCACGCCGGCAACTCCTCCGGCATCGTGGACGGCGCCGCCCTGATCGCCATCGGCAACCGCGAGGTCGGCGAGCGCTACGGGCTGCGGCCGCGCGCCCGGATCGTCTCCGCCGCCGTCTCCGGCTCCGAGCCCACCATGATGCTCACCGGCCCCGCCCCCGCCAGCCGCAAGGCGCTCGCCAAGGCCGGGCTGACCGCCGACGACATCGACCTGGTCGAGATCAACGAGGCCTTCGCCGCCGTCGCCCTGCGCTACATCCGCGACATGGGCTTCTCGCCCGAGCAGGTCAACGTCAACGGCGGGGCGATCGCCCTCGGCCACCCGCTGGGCGCCACCGGCGCGATGATCCTCGGCACCCTGCTCGACGAGCTGGAGCGCCGCGACCTGCGCTACGGCCTCGCCACCCTGTGCGTGGGCGGCGGCATGGGCATCGCCACCGTCATCGAGCGCATCTGACCCCGTCCACCCTCCTTCCCTCTCCGGAGAACCCCACCCCATGAGCGACTTCACCACCATCCGCTGGGAGCAGGACCAGGACGGCGTGGTCACCCTCGTCCTCGACGACCCCACCCAGTCCGTCAACACCATGAACGAGGCCTTCACGGCCGACTTCGAGGCCGCCGTCGCCCGCCTCGCCGCCCTCGGCGCCTCGGGCGAGCTGCGCGGCGTCGTCGTCACCTCCGCCAAGAAGACCTTCTTCGCCGGCGGCGACCTCAGGATGCTCTCCGCCGCCCGCCCGGAGGACGCCGCCGCCGTCTTCGAGAAGTCGATGCGGATCAAGCGCGCCCTGCGCACCCTGGAGACGCTCGGCAAGCCGGTGGTCGCCGCGGTCAACGGCAGCGCGCTCGGCGGCGGCCTGGAGCTGGCCCTCGCCTGCCACCACCGGATCGCCCTGAACACCGGGGCCAGCCGGATCGGCCTGCCCGAGGTCACCCTCGGCCTGCTCCCCGGCGGCGGCGGGATCGTCCGCACGGTGCGGCTGTTCGGCATCGTCGACGCGCTGCTCAAGGTGCTGCTGGAGGGCCGCCAGTACCGCCCGGCGCAGGCCCTCGAACACGGCCTGGTCCACGAACTCGTCGACACCCCGGAGGAGTTGACCGCCCGGGCGAAGGCCTGGATCGAGGCCAACCCGACCGCCGTCCAGCCCTGGGACGTCAAGGGGTACAAGATCCCCGGCGGCACCCCCAGCAACCCCTCCTTCGCCGCCAACCTGCCCGCCTTCCCGGCCAACCTGCGCAAGCAGCTGGCCGGCGCCCCCTACCCGGCCCCGCGCAACGTGCTGGCCGCCGCCGTCGAGAGCGCCCAGGTGGACGTCGACACGGCGATGGAGGTCGAGGCCCGCTACTTCACCGAGCTGGCCTGCGGGCAGATCAGCAAGAACATGATCCAGGCCCTGTTCTTCGACCTCCAGGCGGTCAACTCCGGTGCCGGACGCCCGGCTTCGATCGAGAAGCGGACCGTCCGCAAGGTCGCCGTGCTCGGCGCCGGCATGATGGGCGCCGGGATCGCCTACACCTGCGCCAAGGCCGGCATCGAGGTGCTGCTCAAGGACGTCACCGTGGAGGCCGCCGAACGCGGCAAGGCCTACTCCGCGGGCCTGCTGGCCAAGGCCGTCGCCCGCGGCCGCAGCACCGAGGCACAGCGCGACGAACTGCTCGCCCGGATCACCCCCACCGCCGAGGCCGCCGACCTGGCCGGCTGCGACGCGGTGATCGAGGCGGTCTTCGAGAACCCCGAGCTCAAGCACAAGGTGTTCCAGGAGATCGAGGGCGTGGTCGCGCCGGACGCGCTGCTCTGCTCCAACACCTCCACCCTGCCGATCGGCCTGCTCGCCGAGGGCGTCCAGCGCACCGCCGACTTCATCGGCCTGCACTTCTTCTCGCCGGTCGACAAGATGCGGCTGGTCGAGATCATCCGCGGTCCGCAGACCGGTGACGAGGCGCTGGCCCGTGCCTTCGACCTGGTCCGGCAGATCGACCGGACCCCGATCGTGGTCAACGACTCGCGCGGCTTCTTCACCTCCCGGGTGATCGGCCAGTTCATCAACGAGGGCGTCGCCATGATCGGCGAGGGCGTCGAGCCGGCCAGCGTGGAGCAGGCCGCCGCCCAGGCCGGCTACCCCGCCAAGGTGCTCTCGCTGCTCGACGAGCTGACCCTCACCCTGCCCCGCAGGATCCGCGACGAGTACCGGCGCGCCGTCGAGGCCACCGGCGGCGAGTGGACCGCGCACCCGGCGGACGCGGTGGTGGACCGGATGGTCGACGAGTTCGGCCGCCCCGGCCGCAGCGGCGGCGCGGGCTTCTACGAGTACGACGAGGACGGCAGGCGCGGCCGCCTCTGGCCGGGCCTGCGCGAGCACTTCACCCGCCCCGAGGGCCGGGAGATCCCGTTCGAGGACCTCAAGGAGCGGATGCTGTTCAGCGAGGCCCTGGACTCGGTCCGCTGCCTGGAGGAGGGCGTGCTCACCTCCGTCGCGGACGCCAACGTCGGCTCCATCCTGGGCATCGGGTTCCCGGCCTGGACCGGCGGGGTGCTCCAGTACGTCAACGGCTACCCGGGCGGCCCGGCCGGCTTCGCGGCGCGCGCCCGCGAACTCGCCGCCGCGTACGGCGAGCGCTTCGCCCCGCCGGCCCTGCTTGAGCGGATCGCCGCCGAGGGGCGCACCTTCACCGACTGACGCACCAGCGGTTCGCTAGACGGGCGAGGCCGTCGGATCACCCTCCGCGGCCTCGCCCTTTCCGTCCCCCAGCTCCTCCCGCAAGGACTTCTGAAACGCCGTCACCAGTGCCTGCGCCACCATCGGTTGGATGTGATCGGTGAGCGCCTTCATCCGCTCCACCTCGTCCGGCGCCGGCTCGCTCTCCCGGTACGGCTTCCACACCGTCTCCCGGAACAGCCGCTGCAACTCCCGCGCGGTCGCCCGGCTGTGCTCCACCACCACCGCCCGCGCCGCCACCAGCGTCTCCAGCGGGATCGGCACGTCCAGGATCCGCACCCCCAGCGGCAGCAGCCCCGGATCCACCCGGAACACCTCCGGGTCCGCCGTCCGCTCCAGCGCCCCCATCGCGACCAGCCGGTCCACCTGCTCCTCCGACAGCCGCCGCCCGGCCCGCCGCTCCACCTGCCCCCGGTCCGCCTCCTCCGGCACCTCCGGCGTCCACGCCGCCACCAGCGCCCGGTGGATCGCCAGGTCCAGCGGCGTGGAGTCCTGCGGCAGCCGCGCCAGGTACCGCTCGATCGCGGCCAGCGTCAGCCCCTGCCGCTGCAACTCCTCGATCAGCCCCAGCCGGTCCAGGTGCTCCGCCCCGTACCACCCCACCCGCCGCGCCCCCAGCACCGGCGGCGGCAGCAGCCCCTTGGTCCCGTAGAACCGCACCGTCCGCACCGTCACCCCCGCCCGCGCCGCCAACTCGTCCACCGTCAGCCGCACCTCCACCCCCGCCTCCCAACCCTCGCACCACCGCCACTGTGACACCACCAGTGTGACACCACTGTCCCACCGGGGTCATCGAGTGGCCGTGGCGAACACCCGCCCTGTCGGGGCGCCGCCCGAAGCGGCACCCCGGCAGGGCGGGTGAGCGGATCAAGCCCTGAGCGGATCCCCGGCGTGGTCGGCCGCGAGGATTCGCCAGGCGGGAATGCGAAGCGCGTCGGTGATGGGGCCGGCGAACGGTCCGGACGTCGCCGCACGCAGGCCGGGGAGGAGGTCTGCCGCGGCCTGACGGAGGCGGAGCTGTCGCGCCGGGTCCTCATCCGGCTCCGGTCCGCGGTCGATGAGCAGCGCGGTGATCCCCCGGTCGGTGGCGAGGAGGAAATCGCATGCGTGGCCCTCGACGCGAACCTCGCGCTGGATCTGCCGGTGACCGGTGGCGAGCAGCAGCGCGTGCAGGCCGTCGCCGAGCGGATCGCCGCCCTCGGTGCCCAGCGGGGTGGCAGGCGGGTCCGCTGCCGCGCGCGCGGCCAACCCGGCGGCCATTCCCCCTTGTTGGGACCAGAACGCCCGGTCGCCGACGGTGATCAGCTGGGCCTTGGCCCGGGTGATGGCCACGTTCCAGAGGCGCGCCTCGTTGCGCAGCCAGTTGACGGTGGTCCGCGGTGAGTCGGCGTTGGCGACCAGGCTCAGGATGATGACGTCGCACTCGCCTCCTTGGAAGGCGTGCACCGTACCGACCTTGACGGGGGACCCGTCGAAGCGCCGTTGGAGCTGCTTTCGCTGTTCCTTGAACGGGGTGATGATGCCGATCCGGGTGTCCTCGGAGTGCGTGGCCTGCAGCTCGGCCACGATCTCGATCACCTTTCGCAGCTCGGTGGAGTTCTTCCAGGATCCGTTCGGACCAGGCAGGGGCTGGCTGTTCGGCACGTCGATCCAGCGCAGCGGGGCCGCCGGTGCGGAACCCGCGCGCCGGAGGGTGCGGACATCGGTGAGCACGCGCAGCCGGCCGCCGTAGCAGGCCCGGTTGGGAAGGTCGACGATGTCCGGGTGGCACCGGTAGTGCTCGTCGAGCAGGATCGGTCCGCCGTGCGCGTGGGCGGCCGCGTCGTACGCGGAGGAGGTGCTGTAGCCGAGCCGGCGCTCCTCCAGCCAGGAGGCGGTGAGCCCGGCACCGGCGCGGGCGGACCGGTCGGTCCCGTGCGGGATCTTGCTGATCTGCCCGAGCTGGGCCGGGTCGCCGATGATGAGGGCGCGTTCGGCGCGGAACAGCATCGGCAGGACGGACGGGATCGCGCACTGGCTGGCCTCGTCGACGATGACCAGGTCGAAGTGGGCCGCGGTCAGGTCGAGCTGTTGGACGGAATGGGTGGTGATGGCCCAGCCGCCCAGCGCGTCCATGAGCTCGCGCTGGGTCCGCCGAAGATCGGTGCCCCGCTGGAGTGCACCGAGCCGGGCCTGTAGCTGCGGTCGGGCGTGCCGGATCCGGGTGGCGATGGTCGAGCGCATCAGCCGTGCCGAGGCCTCGGCGGCCCGGGCCTGGGCGGCGGCGAGCCCGGACAAGGCCGCTGTGGTGGCGTTCAGGGGGAAGCGCGGGATCCCGCGCCGCAGCTCCCACTCGGCCGTGGCGGCTTTGGCGAGTACGGCCAGGGTGGTCGCGCCGTCGGCGGGATCGCTCAGGCGCGAGGCAAGTGCCGTCGCGCCCGGCGCGTCCGACCCGAGGCCGGAGAGGAGGGCGGCGCCGGCCCGTCGTCTGCGCCACGGACCGAGCTGCCATGCCCCGGCTCGGGTGGCCTTGTCGGCCCGATCGGCCCAGCGGCGCAGCCGGTCGCCTCCGTCGGTCCAGACGCCGGCCAGCGTGGACGGAGCGACGCCGATCCGGCTCAGCGCCTCGGAGCGGCCGGCTGCCGTGGCGGAGAGGGCCGTCTCGTTCCGGGCGATGTCGGCGAGCCGCGCTCGGGCCGCGGCGACTTCGGCGTGGGCGATGCGCAACTCCCCGGCCGCGGTGGCGGGCGAGCACTCGGGGGCGGAGGTGTGCTGGAGCAGATCGGAGACGGTCTCCGCCTCACGCGCCCGAGCCGTTTGGTTCCCGGTGCGCAGCAGCAGGCCGCTGACCAGGGCGGAGCAGCGGCGCTCGACCTCGTCGACGGCCTGGTTGTTGGTGGACACCACGCAGGTCTTCCAACCGAGTTGGGTCGCGGTCTGGACGAGAGCGGTGACGAGTTGGCTCTTGCCGGTGCCGGCCGGACCGGTGGCGACGGTGAGACGGTCGCGCAGGACGGAGCGGATGACCTCCTCCTGCCGCTCGTTCAGCGGGCCCGCCGACACGATCGGCGCGTCACTGCGGTCGGCGACCGCCTTCGGAGTGGGATGGCGGCTGTCGCGGTGGCGGTCGGAGACCAGTGCGGAGAGTGCCGTCCGCTCTATCTCGTGCGCACGGTCGGAGAGCTTGCGCAGGTTGTCCACGAGTCCGATGGTCATCTTGTCGGCGCCCGTGGAGGTGAGCAGCATCGCGGTGTTGTGGGCGCCCAGCCGGACCTCGCGACGGACGCTGTTCTCTTGGAGGAGCTGCGGATCGAGCGGTTGGATCTCGTCGATGCCGAGGACCTTCAGGAGCTGGCGGATGTTCTGGAGCATCTGGGCGGCGTGGCCGTGTTGCCAGTCCGGCTGCCAGCCGGCGACCAGTTCCGCCTGCTCGTGCGCGTCGAGGAACTCCGCCAGGAGGCCGGGGTGCGGGATCGGCACGCTGGCGGGGCGGAGTATGCGTCGACCCCCTTCGTCGACCGAGAGCTCCAGCTGCTGGATGAGGAGTGGGGCGAGCCGGGTGCCGTCCGCCGTGTTCCTCCGTCCGCCGGGGGCGGGCAGTGTGACGGTCGGGTAGCCGTACCAGATCTCCGTGTTCTGCTCGGTGCCTTCGGAAGGGCCGCGGAGGGCGGAGCCGGGCAGTTGGTCAGGGGCTCCGACGGAGTCGTCGGAGCCCGACTGGAGGAGTTCGGGGTGGCCGCCCAGCAGCAGGTACTTCTCCTGCTGCCCGCGGGACGGCAGCCAGTCGGCGGCCGCCTCCTTGGACATGCAGGCGAGGTAGTACTCGGTGAGCTGGGTCCAGCGGGGGCTGCCGGCCTGTTCCTCGGCCGCCCGCCGCAGGGCCTTGTCGGGGATGCTGGGCGTGCCGACCGCGGGCCGGCCGGCCTGCGGTGGGAGGGTGACGGGCGAGGCGACGCCGCGCGCGAGCCGCAGCGTCTGGGTGGCGGCGAGCATCGACCGGGTGGGCACCTGGCCGTCCGAGGCCCGCAGTTGCTGTGACACGTAGGCGAAGAGGTCGTCCGCGGTGACCCAGTTGCGGTCGGTCATCCGGCCCGTGCGCAGCCCCTCGACGATCTCGCCGGTGAAGCGGGACGTGCCCAGGGTGGATCCCTCGGGAGCCTTGGCGGAGGCCGTCTGACGTGCCCCCGACGCGGTGATCACGTAGACACCGGACGGACGGAGCATCACGCCCTGCTCCTTGGCGGCCTCCGGCCCGCCGGGGCCCTTGGCGGACCACGACTGGACGACGGATCCGCTGTCGCAGCAGTCCAGCAGGACGACCTTGGCGGAGGCCCGGCACTCCTGGAGCTGCTCGTGGAGGAACTCCGCCGCGACGGCGGTGTTGGGCAGGTCCTCGGGGTCGCTGTCCCGGGTGATGAAGTACAGCTGGCCGTCGTCGACGCTGTACTGGCCGTGGCCGCTGAAGTAGAGCAGAGCGGTGTCGGCGCCGGTCCGCTCGGCGAGGAAGTCCTCGACGACACGCTTGAGCTGTGCGGCGGTCGGCTCGGCGGCGATGGTGCAGGGATTGAACATGCCGATGTCGGTGCGCTCCAGGACGGCCTGCATGTAGTGCAGGTCGGCCCGCACCGCGGCGAGGTCCTGGTACTGGGGCGAGTCGTAGCCGCTGACCCCGATGAGGAGGGCGTGCCGGTCGTTGTCCTGCACGGCTATTCGCCCTCGACCTGGCGCGGACCGTCGACGGAGCAGAACGCGCGGATCACCTCGGCGTCCTCGCGCTGCGTCCGGCCGTCGATCTCCAGGACTCCGCCGTCGGCGCGCTCGATCCGCAGCCGCCGGGCGGGGACCCGGGCCAGCCAGGTCTGGAGGACGGCAACGGCCAGTGAGCCGCCCCCGAACACCAGGGACAGGACCTCGGAGGCCCCCTTGGCGTGGGGGTCCGCGGACGCGGAAGCCGTCCTGCGCAGATCCGTCCCGACACCTTCGCCCTGGAGCGTTTCACGGAGCGATCGCAGGTCTCGGGCTTCCCGGAGCGGATCGTGGTCGAGCACCGAGACGGTGAGTGGTGCGGGCGCGTGCGGACTGGACAAGGTCCCCCCTCGTGCATGCCGTCTCCGGGGCAGGCCGGTGACGGTACGTGTTGATGCGGTGCACCCTACCGTCGGGGAACCGGGGGCGGGTCGGTTGCCTGGCAGGCATGGTCGGTACCCGACCTCATGGAGGTGCGCAGGGGCGCATGGTACGCGGCACGCGCCGCGCACCATGCGGTTGTCCGTGGGCCGCCTCGGGGCCGGTGCCGGGGATCAGGCGGCGAGGTCGGGGTGGTGGCGGCGGGTGACCTCGGGGTGGGCGCGGGTGTAGCCCTTCCACTCGTTGAAGCCGAAGTCGGCGTAGAGGGGGTTGGCCGGGTCCTGGGTGGCGCCGGGGGCGTGGTGGGCGAGCGGGAAGTCCAGCGGCTCGATGTGGGCGTCGAGGCGCGGGTTGTAGAAGAACGGGACGGAGAAGCGCTCGCGGGCGCCGGGCGGGCTGACCACGCGGTGGCTGGTGGCCTTGAGGTAGCCGTCGGTGGCGACCTCCAGGAGTTCGCCGAGGTTGACGACGAAGGCGCCCTCCATCGGCGGGACCTCCAGGAAGCTGCCGTCCGGGCGCTCCACCTGGAGGCCGCCGACGGTGTCCTGGAGGAGCAGGGTGATGAAGCCGTAGTCCTTGTGGGCGCCGACGCCCTGGCCGGCGCCGTCGGGCGCGGTGCCGGGGTAGCGGACCAGCTTCAGCCGCAGGTGCGGGTGGCCGGCGAAGGCGGGGTCGTAGAAGTCGGGGCGGGCGCCGATCGCGGTGAGGAGTTCGTGCAGCAGCCGGCGGGCGACGGCGCCGAGCCGGTCGATCCAGCCGAGGGCGGCGGTGCGCAGCTCCGGGAGCGCCGCGGGCCACTGGTTGGGGCCCTCCAGCCACCAGTACGGGGGCTCGCCGGGCGCCGGGACGTGCGGGGGCAGCTCGGCGCCGATGTCGAGCTGGTCGCGCCAGTCCTGGCTGCCGCCGGTGCGCTCGTCGCCGGTGCGGGTGTAGCCGCGGTAGTGCGGGGAGTTGAGGTTGGCGACGGCGTGGCGGTCGGCCTCGGGGAGGGCGAAGAAGGCCCGCATGGCCTCGGTGAGGGCGGTGGTCTCGGCCGGGGTGACGCCGTGGCCGACGAGCTGGAAGAAGCCGACGCCGGTGGCCGCGGCGCGGAGCTCGTCGTGCAGCCGGGTGCGGTCCGCCGGGCTGCCGTCGGCGAGCGAGAGGTCGATCACCGGGAGGGCGTCCAGGGGGCCGTCGGCGAGGCCGTCGGCGGGCGCCTCGGCGGGGGCGTCGGAGGGGGAGGTGGTGGGGTGCTGCTGCGTCATGGGTGACATCCGCTGGGTCTCGTCCCGGCCGGCTCCGGTGGTGACCGGGGATGCCGAGGCCGCGCCTGGTGCGGCGGTGTGCCCCGGGCCGGGAGGGGGGACGCGGCCGGCAGGGGCCGCGCTGAGGGTGGAAAGGTGCGAGGTTCAGCTGGAGCGTCGACAGGACATGCTGGTCACGCGGAGCAGGTCCACGTGGCGACGGCGAACGAGAATGGGCACGTCACCAGCCTAGATCAACCGTTCGGGTGGTGCGGACGGCGGTATGGCCCGGCCGGATGGCGGTGCGCGAATTGTCGCGTCCATGACGAGATGGTGCGCCCCCGGCGGCGCGCGGGCAAGTGCTCGGGCGGGCCGGGGGCGCGGGCGTGCGGTGGTGCGGGGTCTGCGGGCTAGTGGCTCAGGCCGTCGGGCCGCCCGCCGCGTACGCCTCGATCGCGTCCCGCTGGTACGCGGCCAGGCCCGGCGCGATCGACTCGTACGCCGCCCGCCACGGCGCGTTCGCCACGCAGGCGCGGCCCATCGCCCGGAACTCGGCGAGCGGGACCGGCTGGATCGCGGTCAGCGCCCGGTACTGCGCCTCGATCTCGGCCCGCACCGGCTCCGCGTCGGCGGGCAGCCCGGCGACCATGAGCTCGGCGAGCCGGATCATCAGCGCGGTGCGCTCGCGCTGCCCCGCCTCGACCTGCTCCGGGCTCAGTGCCGCCGTCGCCTGCTCGGCGGCCTCGGCCAGCTCGGGGAACTCGCGCAGCTCCTGCTCGTAGTCGGCGGCCCGGACCCCCTCGAACAGGTTCTCCGGTCGGTTGATCTCGGTCATCGGTGTGCCGTCCTTCCTGGATCGCTCCAGATCGGTGATCGTGCGGGCGACGGTCCCGGCCAGCTCGTCGAGCCGGTCGCGTTCGGCCAGCAGCCGGCGGTGGTGGCCGCGCAGTGCCTCCAGCTCGTCGACCTGGGTGGCCAGGACGCGGCCGATCTCGGACAGCCCCAGCCCCAGCGCCCGCAGTACGAGGATCTGCTGGAGTCGCAGCAACTCCCTCTCCTCGTAGTAGCGGTGGCCGTTGGAGCCGATCCGGGCGGGTGGCAGCAGCTCGATCTCGTCGTAGTGCCGCAGGGTCCGCGCCGTGACGCCGGACATCCGGGCGACCTCCGCGATCGGCCAGGCAGTCATCCGGTCTCCCTCACGTACCTCACCGGGCCGGTCCCTCCGGCCCTGAACAGGACGGTAGGGGCTGCCGCAGCGGCAACCTCAAGTCCTGCGGACGGTCCCTTCCGCGGGCCCGGTCCGGTGGACGCCGGCGGCCGTCCGGCGGACACCGGCGACGGTCCGGTGGACACCCGTTCGGCCGACGCGCCCCGCCCGGGGTCGTTTTGGGCGAGCCTTGTCCGCGCCTTGGCCGTGCGCTGTACGGGCGCTAACCCGTCCCTCGCGAGAGTGATCCCACAACCGACACAGTCGACTCTCCCGAGCAGGAGCCCCCGATGAACCGTAAGATCCGCACCCGCGTCGCGATCGGCGCGGCCGCCGCCGTCGCCGCCGTGGGCACGTTCACCGCCGGCGTCGGCGTCGCCCAGGCCGGCGACCAGCAGAGCCGCAAGGGCAAGGTCACCGAGCGTGAGATCGCCGGCCTCTTCGACCAGTGGAACGCGGCGCTGCAGACCGGCGACCCGGAGAAGGTCACCGAGCGTTACGCCGAGGACGCGGTGCTGCTGCCGACCGCCTCGCCGAAGATCCGCACCAACCACGCCGAGATCGAGGACTACTTCGAGCACTTCCTGCTGAAGAAGCCGCGCGGCGAGAAGGTCCGCTCGGTGATCACCATCCTGGACGGCAACTCGGCGATCGACGCGGGCCTCTACCGCTTCCACCTCACCGACCCGAAGACCGGCGTGACCAAGCCGCTCGACGCCCGCTACACGTACGAGTACGAGAAGCGCAACGGCAAGTGGCTGATCGTGAACCACCACTCCTCGGTGCTCCCCGCCGAGTAGCCCGGCGGGTACCGGAACGGCTCAGCGGCCGCCGGCCGAGCGCGGGCCGGCGGGCTTCGCCCCGCCCGCCCGCGGCCCGAGGCGCAGGCCGATCCGGACGGCCAGCCCGCCCCCGGGCGCGTCGTGCAGCGCGACCGTCCCGCCGTCGTCCGTCACCAGCTGCTTGACGACGGCGAGCCCGAGCCCCGAACCGGTCCGGCCGGTGAGCCCCTGGCCGCGCCAGAACCGGTCGAAGGCCCGGGACTGCTCGGCCGCGGACATGCCCGGCCCCTGGTCGAGCACCTCCAGCACCACCTCGCCCCCGTCGCCGCCGGCCGATCCGCCGGACCCGCCGCCCGGCCAGCCGGGCGCGGCGACCCGCACGGTGATCGTGCCGTCGTCCGGGGACACCTCCAGGGCGTTGGAGAGCACGTTGTCCAGCACCTGGTCCAGGTTGCCGGGCCCGGCCAGCACGTGCAGCCGCTCGTCGGCGTCCCAGTCGAGCCGGATCGCCACCCGGCGTTCCTCGCCGGCCGGCCGCCAGACGGCCAGCCGTTCCTCGACCAGCTCGCGCAGCGCGAGCGGTTCGGGCGCCGACACCTTGGCCTCCGCCCGGGCCAGCACCAGCAGCCCGCTGACCAGCCGGCTCATCCGGACCACCTCGGCGGTGGCCTGTTCCACGTCCTCGCGGACGAACTCGTCGTCGACGCCGTCGGCGATGTTGTCGAGGGACAGGCGCAGCGCGGTCAGCGGGGTGCGCAGCTGGTGTGAGGCGTCCGCGACGAAGATCCGCTGCGAGGCGACCAGGGTGTCGAGCCGCTCGGCGCCCTGGTTCAGCGTGCGGGCCAGGGTGCGGGTCTCCTGCGGGCCGGTGACGGGGGAGCGGGCGGTGAGGTCCCCGTCGCCGAACTTGCTGGCCATGTCGTTGAGCTGGCGCAGCGGCTTGGTCAGCAGCCGGGCGACGATCGCGCCAAGCCCGGCGGCGACCGCCAGCACGCCGATGGCGAGGACCGCCCGGAAGCCCCAGATCCGCCAGAGCCGGTCGCTCAGGTCGGCGGTGGCGTAGCGGATCCGGACCGCGCCGACGATCTTCGACTCGTCCGCCCGGGCCCGGGCCGGCACGGTCACCACCAGCTCCCGGCCCCAGACCAGCCGGGAACCCCAGTCCGCGGTGGCCTTCCCGGAGCGCAGCGCCTCGGCGAACGCCCGGTCGTCCGGGTGCGCGGGCAGCGGCAGCGGCGGGACGGCGGTGCCGTCGGCGGCGACCACCTCCACGGTGCCGGGCGTCTCGTCCGCGTACGCCCCGGCGACCCGGGCCAGCGCCGCCCGGGCGGGCGCGTCGCCGTCGCCGAGCAGCAGCGCCATCGTGGTCGCCTCGCGGCGCACCGACTCCTCGGTGTCGCCGCGCAGCTGCGCGGTGAGCGTGAACGCCACCGGGACGGTGAACGCCGCCAGCGCGACGCCGACCAGCAGGACGTAGCTGACGATCAGCCGCCGGATCACGGCGTCGGCCCGGGGGCCGGGTCACCCGTCCGGTCCGCTTCACCCACGACCAGCCGGAACCCCACCCCGCGCACCGCCTCGATCGCCACCGCGCCCGCGAGCTTGCGCCGCAGCGCCGCCACGTGCACGTCCAGTGTCTTGGTCGGCCCGAACCAGTTGGCGTCCCAGACCGCCTCCATGATCTGCTCGCGCGACATCAGCGCGTCCGGCTCCTCGGTGAGGAACGCCAGCAGGTCGTACTCCTTCGGGGTGAGCGCCACCTCGGCGCCGTCCAGCCGCACCCGGGCGGCCTTCCGGTCGATGGTGAGCCGCGGGCCGTACCGGTCCGGGCCGCTCTGCTCCTGCGCCTTCGGCTGCACCCGCCGCATCACCGCCCGGATCCGGGCGATCACCTCGCGGACCCCGAACGGCTTGGACACGTAGTCGTCGGCGCCGATCTCCAGCCCGACCACCCGGTCGGTCTCGTCGCTGCGTGCGCTGATCACGATGATCGGCACGTCGCCGCGCCGCCGCAGGGCGCGGCAGACGTCCAGGCCGTCGGTGTCCGGCAGCCCGAGGTCCAGCAACACCAGGTCGTAGGGGTCGGCGACGGCCAGCGCGGCCGTCCCGGTGGTCACCCACTCCACCGCGAAGCCGTACCGGATCAGCCCGCGCCGCAGCGACTCCGCGACCGGCTCGTCGTCCTCCACCAGCAATACACGCACGAGGCGAACCCTAGTGACCCGCCCGCCCGCGCCGGTAACCGGGACCGAACCGACCGCCCGGACGGTCGTCCCGGGGCGCCCGTCCGGTAATCCACGCGCGCCGGGCCCCACCCCGCACTACCCTCGCCGTCGTGAAGACGCCACCGGACGACCTCGACGCCTTACTGCTGCGCACCGGCCTCCACACCTTCGGCATCGACACCGACGGCGACGGCGAGGTGTACGCGCCGGTCGGCTACGGCGACCACCACTGGACGGTGACCGGCGCCGACGGCCGCCGCTGGTTCGCCACCGTCGCCGACCTCGCGCACAAGAGCCACTGCGGCCCCGAACCGGAGTCCGCCCACACCGGCCTGCGCGCCGCGATGGCCACCGCCCGCGCCCTGCGCGACCTCGGCCTCGACCTCGTCGTCGCCCCCGAGCCCACCCCCGGCGGCGAGACGGTGCTCCGCCTCACCGACCGGTACGCGCTCAGCGTCTTCCCGCACACCGACGGCGCCACCGGCCACTTCGGCGAGCCGCTCGCCCCGGCCGACCGGGCCCGCCTGGTCGACGCCCTGGCCCGGCTGCACCGGGCGCCCGCCCCGTCCACCGCCCCGCGCCGCCGACCGGACCTCTCCGCCCGGCCCCGCCTGGACGCCGCCCTCGCGGACACCGGCCGGCCGTGGACGGCGGGCCCGTACGCCGAACGGGCCCGCGCCCTGACCGCCGAGCACGGCACCGCCCTGCGCCGGGCCCTGCACCGCTTCGACCGCCTGGCCGCCGCCCTCGACGACGGCCCGGCCGCCGGCCCGCTGGTCGTCACCCACGGCGAACCGCACCCCGGCAACCTGCTGCGCCCGCCCGGCCGCGTCCTGCTCGTCGACTGGGACACCGTCGGCCTGGCCGCCCCCGAACGCGACCTGTGGCTCACCGGCGCCGACGAAGCGGACCTGGCCCGCTACGCCGACGCCACCGGCCACACCCCCCGCCCGGCCGCCCTCGCCCTCTACCGCCTCCGCTGGGCCCTGGAGGACGTCGACGCCTACCTCCACTGGTTCCGCTCCCCGCACACCGCCACCGCCGACGCCCACGACTCCTGGACCGCCCTCTCCGGCACCCTCACCGCCCTGGCCACCGACCCCACCTGACCGGCTGGCCGGTTGGAACCCCCGGGGTCAGCGGTGGTGGAGGTAGGTGGCGGCGGTCTGCCTGAGGCGGGTGTGGAGGCCGTCGTAGGCGGGGGTGCGGCCGAGGGCGGACTTGGGGAGTTTGGCGACCATCGTGTAGTTGGTGTCGCACACGTTGGCGGCCGGGGCCAGGCCGGCCTGGCTGACGAGTTGGTAGGCGTCCAGGGTGTCGAGGCCGGTCAGTTCGCCGGTCCAGGTGACCAGGTCGTGCTGGCTGATCCGGAAGGCGTCCTCCAGGGGGCGGGCCGAGCCGGTGGAGATCAGGTGGTGGTCGTCCTCCAGGCGGGGCCAGGCGGGGCCGCCGCCCTTGATCAGGTCGATCACCACGGTGGTGCGCATCGCCGTCTCGACGGCCGTCCCGCACACCTCGCCCTCGCCCTGGCGGGCGTGGCCGTCGCCGATGGCGAGCAGGCCGCCGGGGACGTTGACGCGGAAGTAGGCGGTGGTGCCGGCGCGCATCTCGGGGGTGTCGAGGTTGCCGCCGTGCGCGCCGGGGGTGATGGACATCAGGGTCTCGCCGCCGGCCGGGGCGACGCCGACCGTGCCGTGCATCGGGTCCAGCGGCAGGTCGGCGGTGAAGTCGCTGGTGCGGGCCCGGAACCGGCAGAGTCCGGCGGCCGCGTCGAGTTCGTACACCCAGACCCGCTCCTCCAGCGGGGCGTGCAGCATCGCCGTGGTGTGGGTCGCGGTGAGCGCCCCGAAGTGCGGGAAGGTGCTGGAGATGCCCCAGTCGCGGGCCGGGGTGATCTCGACGAAGTGCACCGCCAGGGTGTCGCCCGGTTCGGCGCCGGCCACCGCGATCGGGCCGGTGACCGGGTTGAGGTAGGGGAAGACGCAGACCTCGCTCGGCAGGTCGGCGATGCCGCGCACCCGCCCGCCGAAGCAGTCCTCGGTGGTCAGTTCGACGATGGTGCCCGGCTTGACGGTCACCAGCGGTTCGCGGCCGCCGAAGGTGTAGGCGTACTCGTCGGGGGCGGGGGAGAGGGTGACGAGTTCGGGGAGGCTCACTGGTGCTCCTTGCTGGTGGGGGAGTCGGTGGCGGTGGCGGAGTCGGCGACGGGGGCGGGTTCGGCGTCGGTGACGGCGAGGTGGGGGCGGCGGCCGGCCAGGGTCAGGCCGGCCAGGACCAGTCCGCCGACCGCCAGCCAGACGAAGCCGAGCCGCTGGGCGGCGATGTCCGCGTTCACCACCACGTACCCGAGGATCGCGAAGCCGAGGACGGGTGCGACCAGGTGCCGCCACCAGTCGCGGCTGCGGCGGCGGATCAGATGGTGCACCACCACGGACACGTGCAGGACGAGGAAGGTGGTCAGCGCGCCGAAGTTCACCAGGGTGGAGAGCAGCGTGATGCCGTCCTCGCGCGAGGCGGTGTAGAGGCCGAGGACCAGCGACACGCCGGCCGTCAGCAGGGTGGCGTTCACCGGGACGCGGTGCCGCGGGTGGACCTTGGCGAGGAACGCGGGCAGCTGCCGGTCCCGCGCCATCGCGTACAGCAGCCGCGAGGTGGCCGCCTGGGCGACCAGCGAGTTGGCGAACCCCCAGGCCACGGCGGTCGCGGCGGCGGTGACGGTGGCGAGCCAGCCGCCGGCGGCGACCCGCGCGGCGTCGTAGAACGCGGTGCCGTCCGGGTCCCCCTGGGCGATCAGCGCGGCCGGGTCCGGGACGAGCAGGGAGGCGATCCAGGTCTGCGCGATGAACAGCGAACCGGCCAGCAGCAGCGCGGCGATCATCGAGCGGCCGATCGCCTTCGTCGAGTCGCGGTTCTCCTCGGAGAGGGTGGAGATGCCGTCGAAGCCGAGGAAGCTCAGCACCGCCACCGACACCGCGCCGAACACCAGGCTCCAGGAGAAGGTCTGCCCGTTGTAGACCGGCGTGAAGTCGAAGCCCCGCCCCTTGCCGGCCGCCAGCGCCGCCAGCCCGAAGCCGATGAAGACCAGCAGCACCACCAACTCGCCCACCAGCATGGCCTTGTTGACCTTCGAGGTCATCTCGACGCCCAGGTAGTTGACGGCGGTGTTGAGCAGCACGAAGCCGACCAGCCAGAGCCACACCGGCACCGCGGGCACCAGCGAGTTCATCGCCACCCCGGCGATCAGGTACAGCAGTCCGGGCACCAGCACGTAGTCCAGCAGGATCATCCAGCCGGCCAGGAACCCGACCGGCGCGGCGATCCCGCGCCCGGCGTAGGTGTACACCGAGCCGGCCATCGGGAAGGCCCGCGACATCTGCGCGTAGGAGAGGGCGGTGAACATCATCGCCACCATCCCGAGGACGTAGGCCAGGGCGACCATGCCGCCGGAGCCCTGGAACACGCTGCCGAAGATGCCGAACGGCGCGATCGGCACCATGAAGACCAGGCCGTAGACCAGCAGGTCGGTGAAGCGGAGGGAGCGGCGCAGCTCCTGTCTGTAGCCGTAGCTCTCGATGCTCCGGGACGCGGGTGCTTCGGACATGGGGGGCTCTCTTCCGTGACGACCCAGGGGTGGTGGGGGAGACAGTAGGGCCAGTTATTTCCAAATGGAAGGGTTTTCGCCCGGTCGGGCCAGGGGTCGCAAGGCGACGTCACGGCAGGACGGTGAACCCCAGCCCCTCCGCCCGCGCCAGGTGCACCCCCTCCCGGGCCGGCCCCAGCGGCGCCCGCGCCCACGCCCGCCGCACCGCCGCGCCCTCCCCGTGCAGCAGCCGCGCCGCCGCGAGCGCCAGCCCGTCGCCCGCCATCAGTTCCCCGCCCGCCGCCAGCGCCGCCACCAGGTGCAGCCCGTCGTACAGGCCGACCGCGTACGCGTCCAGCACCGGCGCGTACGGCCCGAACACCGCCCGGTGCCGCTCCGCCAGCCGCACCCGCCGCTCCTCCGCCAGGCTGGTGAACGAGGGCATCGCCGCGTACAGCGTGCCGGTCGCGTCCCCGCCGTACGCGAGCAGGCTGTTCTCCTCCAGCGCGCCGGACAGCCGCACCAGTCGGCGGTCCAGGCCACTGCGGCGCAGCGCCCGGTTGAACCGCACCAGGTCGGCGCCGATCAGGCTCAGCAGCAGCGCGTCCGCCCGCTCCGCCCGCAGCGCGTCCAGCAGCGGCTCCAGCGCGCGCTCCGCCGTCCCGAACGGCAGGTGCCGCTCCAGCACCACCCGCGCCCCGGCCCGGGCGACCGCCGCCCCGGCCGCCCGGTGCACCGCGCGCGGCCAGATGTAGTCGTTGCCGACCAGCGCCCACCGGCGCAACCGGTGGCGCGCGGTCAGCCGCTCCACCACCCCGTCCAGCTGCCGCACCGGGTCCACGCCGGTGCAGACCACCCCCGGCAGCCGGCCGCCGCCCTCGTGCGGCGGGGTGAACACGTACGCGGCCCGCCCGGTGGTCACCGCCTCCACGGCCCGGTGCACGTCACTGGAGTGGCAGCCCGCCACCGCGTCCACCGCCCCGGCGTCCAGCAGCAGCGCCACCTCCCGGGCCACCGCCCCGGGCGCGCCGCCGCCGTCCACCAGCACCAGTTCCAGCGGCCGCCCGCGCACGCCGCCGCCCGCGTTCACCTCGTGCGCGGCCAGCAGCGCCCCGTCCAGCGCCGACGGTCCGGTCAGCCCCAGCGGGCCGGACTGCGGCACGACCAGGCCCACCCGCAGCGCCGCCGCCTCCCGGGGGAGGTGCAGCGCGTCGAGCGGCTCCAGCAGCTTCACCTCGGCGCTCATGGGTTGCGAGTATCGTCATGGCAGCCGGTTCCGGCCAAGCGACGGGGACGACGGGGACGACGGAGAACGACATGACAGCAGCGACCACTGCCCCCGACGCCACTGCCCGCGACGCCGCCGCCCTCGATCGGCCCGCCCCCGATGCCGTGGCGGTCCCGCTCGACCAGCCGCTCCTGATCGAGCTCCTCACCCTCGCCCAGCGCCGCCTGGCCCGCGACCTCGCCGCCCGGCTGGAGGCGGAGGGCTGCACCCTCGACCAGTGGCGGGTCATGCGCGCCCTCACCGACGACGCCGGCCGCTCGATGGGCGAACTCGCTCAGGCCCTGCTCATCCCGCAGGCCAGCCTGAGCCGCCTGGTCGACGCGCTCACCGAGGCCGGCTGGGTCTACCGCCGCCAGGACGAGCACGACCGCCGCCGGATCACCGCCCACCTCTCGCGCCGCGGCCACACCCGGCTCGCCCGCCTGGACGCCCTCGCCGCCGCCCACGACAGCGCCGTCCGCACGGCCTGCGGCGCGCCCGACCCGGGGCCGCTGCTCCGCAACCTCATCGAGGCGTAGCCACCTCATCGAGGCGTGGCGACCGCCCCGGGGACCGGCCGCGCCCGGCGCGAACGGAGCACCGCGACGGCCGCGACCGCCGTCGTCACCAGCAGGCCGTGGAACAGGGCCAGGGCCCAGGCGGGCGCCGTCGACACCGTCCCGCGCGCGTGTTCGCACACCGTGTCCGGCGGGAACCAGCCGCTCCGGACGCCCAGCAGTCGGCCGTACTCGGGGACGTAGTACTCCTGCGAGCAGAGCTGGTCGAACTCCAGCATCCGGATCCCCAGCCACCCGTACACCAGCAGCGCCAGCAGCGGTGCGAAGCACACCGCCACCTCGGCCCAGATCCGTCTCCGCCTCACCATCGCCCCAGCCTAAGCGGCCCGGGCGGGGTGCCGGTCAGCCCTTGCCGTGCGGGAACGGGCAGCCGCCGCCGCTGCCGCCGTCCTTGGCCGGGAAGGTCCCCAGGTCGCCGATCCGGTAGCCGAACGGGAAGCCGGGGTAGCTGCGCACCTGCCAGCCGTCCCGGGCCAGCTGCGGCCTGCGGCGCGGCGGGAGGAGGCGGACGGCGCGCCCGCGCAGCCACATGCCGGTGCGCACGGCGCGCCGGACCGCGGCCGGCGGGGCCGGGTAGCCGAAGGCCTCGCGCAGCGGGTCGTCCAGCAGGCAGATCGAGGAGAGCCGCATCGACGGCCGCAGCGGCACCGGGTACCAGGAGGCCATCAGGCCGAGGGTGGAGTCCGAGACCTCGCGGCCGCCCTCGTCGAAGGCGAAGTGCTCGCGCTCGTAGTCGTCGAGCAGCTGCTCGAACTCCTCGAAGGTCTCCGGGATGTCGGTGATGCCCATGTGCCGGCCGAGCTCGCGGTAGTAGTTGACGGTGGCCCGGATCTCGTGCGGGGAGAGGCGGCGCCACCCGTAGTCGTCCAGCCAGCGCTTGGGGGTGACGACGAAGGTGGCCAGCACGTACCGGTAGTCGTCGTTGGAGATGTCGTACCGGCGGTGCATCTGGTTCATCCGGCGGATCGCCTCGCGGCCGCGCGTCGAGTCGAAGCCGTGCTCGACCACCGCCTCCAGGATCAGCACGGTGTCGTCGTACCGCTTCTGGGTGCGGTGGCGGAACTCGCCGGTCTCCGCGAGCAGCCGGCCGACGCTGGGGACGGCGTAGGTGCGGTAGAGCGCGAAGCTGAGCGACTGGACGTAGTCCCAGGGGAACTCGTACCAACTGCTGATCCGGTAGATCTCGGTGAACTCGGTCTCCGGGTCCATGCGCTGAATTCTTTTCAGCCAGTCGTATCGCTGCACGGTTCCCGACCCTAGGCGGCTGGTCAGGGCCGGGTCAACGCGGCCTCCCCGCGCGGCCGGTGACGCGTGTCCGCCCACGGCGATCAGCCGCCTGAACCGCCCTCCGGAGGGGCAGGCTCCGCACCATGACGACACCCGCCCCCGCCGTCCCCGCCGTCCCGACCGCCCCGGCCCGCCCCGACTTCTCCGGCGACGTGGCCGCCTACTACGCCGAGCACCGCCGCGGCTACCCGCCGCCCGTCCTCGACGCCCTGCGCGACACCTTCGCCCTCGACGCCCACCCCGGCATCGGCGACCTCGCCCTCGACCTCGGCTGCGGCACCGGCCAGCTCGCCCTCCCGCTCGCCGCCCACGTCCGCACCGTCCTCGGCCTGGACCCCGAACCGGACATGCTCCGCGAGGCCCGGGCCGCCGCCGACCGCGCGGGCGTCCGCAACGCGCTCTGGCTCCTGGGCACCGACGCGGACGTCCCCGCCCTCGCCGCCCTGCTGCCCGGCGGCCGCCCGCTCGCCCTCACCGTGATCGGCAACGCCATCCACTGGATGCGCCCCGAGGAGCTGTTCCGCGCCCTCCACCCGCTCACCCGGCCGGGCGGCGGCGTCGCGGTGATCGCCAACGGCACCCCGGTCTGGTCCCAGGACACCGACTGGTCACGCGCCCTGCGGGCCGCCCTGACGGCGCACTTCGGCCGCCCGGTCAGCGCCTCCTGCGGCACCGCGGCCGCCGAACGCGACCGCTACGCCGGGGCGTTGACCGCCGCCGGGTTCACGGACGTCCGGGAGACCGTGCTCGCGTACGAGGACGTCCTGACCCCCGAACGGCTGCTCGGCACCGTCTACTCCGCGATCCCCGCCCCCGAACTGCCCGCCCCGGCCGACCGCCCCGCCTTCGCCGCCCGCCTGCTCGCCGCCCTCCCCGAACCGCCCACCCCCGCCGGGTACCCGGAGCACGTCCGGGTCTCCCTGCTCACCGGCCGGGTGTGAGCGGGCGGGTGGGGGCGGACCGAGCCGCCGCCCCCACCCGCCCCCGCCGCTACGCCCCGCCCTCCGCCGCCGCCCGGGCCGCCCGCTCGACCCGGGCGCGGTGCCCGGCCCACCAGGCCGCGTCGCCGGGCGGCGTGTTCTCCCCGCCCCGCCGCTGCCCGACCACCCCGTCCACCAGCTCGCGGACGACGTCGGCGTGCCCCGCGTGCCGCTGGGTCTCGGCGGTCATGTGGACCAGGCTGTGGTGCAGCGTCACCTCGCTGCGGTTGCCCCACGGCACCCGGCCGACGGCGTCCAGCGGCAGCCCGTCGATCGTCTCGTCGGCGTGCGCGCAGGCCGCCCGGTACAGCCCGACGATGTGCTCCCGGCTCTCCTCCGGGGTCGCCCAGAAGTCGGAGTTCGGCTCGGTCTCCCCGACGATCCACGGCCGGGGCGCGTCGAACGGCCGCCCGAAGGTCTCGCCGAAGTACAGCGCCTCGGCCGCCGTCGCGTGCTTGACCAGTCCCAGCAGATTGGTTCCGGTCGGAGTCAGCGGGCGGCGGACGTCGTACTCGGAGAGCCCTTCGAGCTTCCACAACAGGGCGTCCCGGGCGTCCCGCAGATAGGTGAGCAGGTCCTTCTTGAAGTGATCGGTCCCAGTCATGCCGGTCAGTCTGCCTCCGCCGCCCGCTCCGCTCACCGCGTTTTCCCGCCACGGGGTCCCCCGGGCCGCCTCCCGCCGTCTGACCAGGGGGAACGGCGATGGTTATCATGCGGACGGGGGAGTTTTTCCGCACGGGGGACACGGGGGAGTAGGCGAGTGGACCAGGAGGACTGGCCGAGCGGACTGCGGTTCGAGGTGCTCGGGCCGGTGCGCGCGCGGCGGGACGGGGTCGAGCTGTCGCTCGGCCCGCCGCAGCAGCAGGGGCTGCTGCTCGCCCTGCTGTTCCGGGCGGGCCGCCAGGTGTCCGGCCCCCAGCTGATCGACGACCTGTGGGGCGAGGAGCCCCCGGCCAGCGCCCACGGCGTCATCCGGACGTACGTGCACCGGCTGCGCCGGATCCTCGGGCCCGACGTGCTGTCCTCGCTCGGCGGCGGCTACCTGTTCGTCGCCGATCGGGAGAGCCTCGACACCGTGCGCAGCGAGGCGCTGCTGGCCCGGGCCCGGTCGCTGCGCGCGGAGGGCGACCACGCCGAGGCGGCCGCCGTCCTGCGGTCGGCGCTCGCGCTCTGGCGGGGCGAGCCGATGTCCGGGGTGCCCGGCCCCTACGTGCAGCGCCAGCGCCGGGAGTGGACGGAGCGCCGGCTCGCCGTGCTGGAGGCGCGGCTGGAGGCGGAGATCGACGGCGGCCGGTGGGCCGAGTCGGTCGCCGAGCTGGGGGCCCTGGTCGAGGAGCACCCGCTGCGCGAGCGCCTCTCCGAGCTGCTGATGCTCTCGCTGTACCGCTCCGGACGGCAGGCGGACGCGCTGGAGGAGTACCGGGCGGCGGACCGCCGGCTGCGCGCCGAACTGGGCGTCGCGCCCGGCCCGGGGCTGCGCGACCTGCACGCCCGGATCCTCGCGGCGGACGAGAGCCTGACGGCGCCGGCCGGCCGGGTGGTCGCGCCCGCGGTCGCCGTCCCCGCCGCGTCCGCCGCCGCGTCCACCGCCGCGCCCGCTTCGCCGACCGGCCCCGTCCCGGTGGTCGGCCTGGATCCGTCGAGCATCCTCAAGCCCGACCAACTGCCCGCCGCCGTCGTCGACTTCACCGGCCGCTCGGCGGAGGCCGAGGCGCTGCGGGCGGCCCTGCGGGAACCGGCCAGCGTGCCCGTGGCGGCGGTCGCGGGCATGGGCGGGGTCGGCAAGACCGCGCTCGCCGTGCACGTCGCGCACGGCCTGGCCGACGAGTTCCCGGACGGCCGGCTCTACCTCGACCTGCACGGCGCGGACGGCCGCCCGACCCGCCCCGAGGAGGCGCTGGCGGTCTTCCTGCGCTCGTTCGGCGTCCCGGGCGAGGCGATTCCGGCGGACCCCGCCGAACGGGCCGCCCGCTACCGGTCGTTGCTCGCCGGGCGGCGGGTCCTCGTGCTGCTCGACAACGCGCGCGACGCCGAGCAGGTCCGGCCGCTGCTCCCCGGCAGCCCGGGGTGCGCCGTCCTGCTCACCAGCCGGACCCGGATCGGCACGCTGCCCAACGCCCGTTTCGTCGAACTGCCGGTGCTGCGCGCCGAGGAGGCGGTCACCCTGCTGACCCGGGTGGTCGGTTCCGAACGGGTGGCGGGCGAGGGCGCGGCGGCCCGCGAACTCGTCCGGCTCTGCGGGAAACTGCCGCTGGCGGTGCGGATCCTCGCGGCCCGGCTGGCCTGCCGCCCGGGCTGGACGGTCGCCCGGCTGGTGGAGCAACTGGGCGGCGACCGCTACCGGTTGGACGCGCTGCGCAGCGGGGACCTCACCGTCGAGTCCTCGTTCCGCTTCGGCTTCGACCAGCTGGACGCCGAACAGGCCCGCGCCTTCCGCCTGTTGGCCGTCCCGGAGGTGCCGGACCTGTCGTCCGCCGAGGTCGCGGTCGTGCTGGACCGGCCGTCGGCGGTGGCCGAGGGCCTGGCGGAGTCCCTGGTGGACTGCTCGATGCTGGAGGCCTCGGCGCACGCCGACCGCTACCGCTACCACGATCTGCTGCGGGCCTTCGCCCAGCGGGTGGACCACGACGGCGGCGGGGGCCACGACGCGCAGCGCGCGGCCGCGCTGAGCCGGCTGGTGGACCACCACCACGCGCGGGTGGCGGCCGTGACCGCGGCGGGCGGCGCGGTCGGCGCGCCCGTCGGGGACTACGTCGCCGTCGGGGCGCTGGTGAGCCAGTGCGCGAAGCTCCCCGGCGGCTCCGCGGGGGCGGCGCCCGGCCTCGACCGGCTCTCCGAACTCCTGCTCGGCGTCTGCCTGGTGGCGGACTCCGGCCGCGCCACCCGGCCGCTCGGCCACGCCGCCAACGCCCTGCTGCGGGTCGCCCTGGAGCGGGGCGACCGGGTCGCCGAGGCCAGGGTGCGCCTGGTGCTCGGCCGGCTGCTGGCCGAGGTCGGCTCCGCGTCCTCGGCCCTCGCCGAGCTGCTCCGGGCCCGTGACCTGTGCACCACCCACGGGCTGCCGCAGTCGCTGCTGGCGCGCGTCCACGGTTCGCTCGCCGCCTGTTTCGTCCAGCTCGGGCGTCCGGAGGAGGCGGTGGCCGGGTTCTCGGCCGCGGTCGCGGTCTGGCAGCGGGTCGGCGACCGGCGGGCGCTGGCCGCCGAACTGCTGGAGCTGGCCGGGGCGTTCGCCCGGCAGGGCCGGTTCGACGCGGCGGGCCGGGTGGTCGACCAGGCGTTGCTGGTCAGCCATGAACTGGCCGACCGCGAACTGGAGGCGCTGGCCCGGGACGCGCTCGGCTCGATCGCCCGGGATCGCGGCGACCACGACCGGGCGGCCGCCCACTGGCGGGCCGCGCTGGACCTGACCGGGTCGCACGACCACCGGCGGACCGGCCGGATCCTGCTGCGGCTCGGCGAGTCGCTGCGCGCGGCCGGGCGCGGTGCGGAGGCGGTCGCGGTGGCGGCGCGCGCGATCGAGGCGATGACCCTGGACGGCGACCAGCGCGGCCGCGGCCTGGCGCTGGCCGCGCTCGGCGACGCCTTGGCAGGCCACCGCCCGGACGGCGACCCGGAGCACGGCCCGGGGCGGCCCAAGCACCTGACCCGGGCCCGGGCCTGCTGGGCCGAGGCACACGACATCCTGGCCCCGATGGGCTCCCCCGAGGCCGAGCGCCTGGTCGCGCTGCTCGGCCAGGACCACCCGGCCGGGCCGCCCCGCAAGGTCTGGCCCTCCTGGCTCCCGGCCTGAGCCGGGGCCCCGGGGGGACGACCCCCGGGGCCCCGGGGCCGGGGCTCAGGCCGCGGTGACCGTCCAGATCTGGTCGGCGGAGGCCGCACAGGCGCGGACCGTGGCGGGCAGGCCCAGGCCGGCGGCGGACAGGCAGCGGTTGGTGCTCCGGGCGACGGTCACCAGGTAGCCCCCGGACACCGGGATGAACGACCAGACCTGGTTCGGCCCGGACGGCAGCGCGGCCGTCAGCCGGGTCTGGGCGCTCGTCCCGTCCAGCTCCAGGAACTTGCCGTACCGGGCGGCGCCGTTGGCGAGGGAGTACCCGTCCGACCCGTTCGGGGTCAGCTGCCAGACGCTGCCGGGGCCGCCGCCGGTCGGGGTGGTGACCACGGGGTTGCCGTCCCGGTCGAGGGCGTCCTGGTCGTACAGCACGGAGCCGGCGTTGGAGAGCCTGGCGAGCGTCGGCAGCGGGCCGGTCTGGAAGGTCGGCGGCTTGATCGGCGGATCGGTGGGCTGGCCCGGCGGCGGGGTGTACGGCGCCGGGGGCGTGTACACCGGCTTCGGCGGGACCGTGTAGACCGGGGTGTTCGTGTACGTCGGGGCGGGCGTGTACACCGGGGCGGTGGTGTCCGGGGGGACGGTCCGCCGCGGGTTGGCGGTGTAGGCCGGGTCCGGTGGCGGGGCGGCCGTGTAGGCGGGCTCGGCCGGGGGCGAAGGCCGCTCGGGCGACGTCCCGGCGGAGCCGCCCGGCGTGCCCGCGGCGGAGGAGCCCGCCGGGGATCCGGCCGGGGAGCCGCCCGCGGAACCGGCGGCGCTGCCCGGGCCTCCGGCGGCGGGCGCACCGGGCGCGGGCGCGCCGGGGACGCTCACGGACCCGTTCGGCGCGGTGGCGTCCCGGCCGACGGGGCCCCCACCCGCTCCGGGGACCGCGGCTCCGGGAGCCCCGGGGACCGTCGCCCCGGGCGCGTCCGGCGCCACCGGGGGCCCGGACGGGGTCGGCGCGCCGGGGGAGGGGGACGGGGACGGCGCGCCCGGGTCGGGGACCAGGCCCGCGGCGATCGTCGGCGGCAGGCCCGGCTGGACGGAGGCCACCGGCGCGCCCCCGCCGGCCGCCAGGGCCCCGGTCGGCTCCTCGTCCCGGTGCAGCACGACGGCCGCGGAGGCGGTGAGCGTGCAGCAGAGCACGGCCGCGGCCACCACGAGCACGGTCCGGCGCCGGCTGCCGAACAGCGCCGACCGCAACCGGGCCGTCCGGCGCGGCCGGTCGCCGGCGGTACCGGCCACCGCCGGCGCCACGGCCGAGCCCATCGCCGAGCCCATCGCCGACCCCGTCACCGAACCCGCCATCGACCCCGTGGCCGAGCCGGCCGCCAGGAGCGCCGCCGGCGACACCCTCGGGAGCTCGGTGGTCCCGGTCGACCGGAGCGCCGCCATCGCGCCGCTCGACCGGAGCACCGCCGCCGCGGCCACCCCGGCCGCCGGGCCGACGATCGGCTGCCCGGCGAGGGCCGCCCGGACGGCCGCGGCCATGGTGGCGGCGTCCGGCCAGCGCAGCGCCGGGTCCTTCGCCATGGCCCGCTCCACCAGGGCCCGGACCGGGGCCGGGACGTCCTCCGGCAGCGGCGGCACGGGGTCGGTCAGGTGCTTGAGGATCAGTTCCAGGGCGGTCTCGCCCTCGAACGGCAGCCGCCCGGACAGGCACTCGTAGAGGACGACCCCGAGCGCGTACAGGTCCGCCGAGGCGGTGACGGTGTTGGTGGAGGCCTGCTCGGGCGCCTGGTAGGCGGCGGTGCCGAGGACCATCCCGGGCACGGTGTGCCGGGGGTCGCAGCCGGGGCGGGCGATGCCGAAGTCGGTGATCACCACATGGCCGTCCCGGACCATCATGTTGGCGGGCTTGACGTCCCGGTGGACGATGCCCGCCTCGTGCGCGGTCTGGAGGGCCGCCAGCGCCTCCAGGGTCAGGTCGAGGCTCTCCGGGACGGTCAGCCGGCCCCGCCGTTCCAGCACGGCGCTCAGCGGCTCGCCGTCGATCAGCTCCATGACCAGGTAGGCGACCGGGCGGGTGGCCGGGTCCGGCGCCGCGGCCCAGGAGGGGACGTCCCCGGCGGTCCGGCCGGGGCCGAAGTCGTAGACGCCGACGATGCCCGGGTGCTGCAGCCGCGCCATGACCCGGGCCTCGTCGTGGAACCGCTCCGCGAAGCCGGGCTCGTCCAGCAGCGCGGGCTTCAGGAGTTTGACGGCCACCCGGCGGTCGAGCACTTGGTCCTCGGCGAGCCAGACATCGCCCATCGAGCCGCCGCCGAGCCACTCGTCCAACCGATAACGGTCACCGAGCGTGGTGCCACGCATGTTTCTCCTTGACTTCGTTGCGTCGTCGCGACCGCCGCCGGGGGGCCCAGGGTGGCCCCGCGGTCGCGTCGACCGAGCCTGCCAGCCGGCGATAAATGCTGACTTGGCGTGAGCACGAAGGGCTCCCCGCCGAAGCCTCCGGCCGTCCGTCGATGGTTCTGTGAACGGACTGTCAACACCCTATGTGCAGCCGAGCAGTGACATGACAGCAGGCCGGTTCCGACGGGGAGCCGCCGAAAGGAGGCTCCGAGATGATCAACCGTCGTACGGTCGCCGCCGCGGTCCTGGTCGCGGCGACCGTGGTGTCCGGAACGGCCCTGGGGGCCGGCACCGCCAGCGCCACCGACCTGCCGCTGCCGGTCAGCGGCGCCGAGTACCGCGTCTCCAGCCAGGCGGGCGGCGCCCTCCAATGGGACAGCCGGAACAGCGGCTCCAACGTGGTGGTCCGGGACTGGAACGAGTCCTCCGCCCAGCAGGTCTGGACGATCAAGGACGAGGGCGCCGGCACCTGGTCGGTCAAGGTGCCCGGCACCAACAACGCGATCGACCGCGACACGGGACGCAACACCGTCGGCTCCTGGAACTACGTGGGCGCGGACAACCAGCGGTGGAGCCTGCACAACACCTGGATGGGCAACGGGAAGGGCTGGCTGCTGCGCAACGTCTCCGACCCCAACCTCTGCCTCACCCGCGGGGCGGACCTGAACGCGAAGGTGTCCGCCTGCAACGCCGGCGACCCGGCGCAGAACTGGAACCTCGACCGGACCACCGGCACCACCCCGCCGTCCCCCGGCCGCCCGGTCATCGACCTGGACTACTCGCGGGCCCCGGACCTCGGCCCGTGGCTGGAGCGGCAGAAGCAGACCATCGCGGACTACTACTCGACGATCTCCAGCCTGGTCACCAAGGGTGCCTGGACCCCCGCCCCGCGGTTCAAGATCGTCCTCGACCCGGCGATCACCGACTACCCCGCCGAGGCCCGGCCCTGGGCCATTCCCGAGATCCACGCCAACATCAACTACACCCGGGGCAACCCGAACGACACCGGCTTCCTGCTGCACGAGGCCGCGCACGTGGCGTTCTTCGGCCACCCGGAGCGCCCGGGGTGGCTGGAGGAGGGGCTGGCGGACTGGGTGCGCTACTACAACTTCCAGCCCGGTACCGTCCACCCGCTCGCCCCGGGCGACCGGTACAAGAGCGGCTACAGCGCCACCGCCAAGTTCATCGACTACGTCAAGAACAGGTACGGGCGGCCCGACCTGCCGTACCTGCTGAACACCCGGCCCTACGGCAACGGCGAGATCTGGGTCCAGCTCACCGGCAAGACCCCCGAGCAGCTCTGGGACGAGATGCCCAAGTAGTCCCCCGGTCCTGATGCTCCGTGTGCCGGACGACACCCCTCGGTGTCGTTCGGCACACGCGTGTGCGGGCGCCCCTCCTGCTACAGGTCGGCAACAGAGGATCGGCCCGCCTGGCGCGGGAGCCCGGGACCTGGGCATATTCCTTGTAGCTACACCGATCATCCATAACATCGTCACATCATTACGAAGAGTTTGGAGTTCGCGTTGCACGAGGACCCGCGCGGGATACCGGCAGAGCCGTCGACCGGGACCGGGGCTCCGGTGCCGCCCCCGCTCCCACCGGTTCCGGCGGTCCCACCGGCCCAGGCCGGACCGCCGGTGGAACCGCCCCCGCCGCCCGCGTACGGTCCTCCTCCCACCGGGTGGCAGTCGCCGCCGGCGCCCTCCGGGGTCCCGAGCCACGGTTCCCGCAAGGGGCTCTGGATCGGGTTGGCAGCCTTCGGTCTGGTCGCCGCGATCGCCGGCACGGCACTCGCGGTGAACGCGGGCGACTCCACGCCGTCGGCCGCGGCCGGCGGCGAGGCCGCTTCCGCTCCCACCGCGGCCGGGAACGGAACCGCGGCCCCGGCCCCGGCCCCGGCCGACGGCGGTGCGGCCGGCGGTGCCGGTGCTGCTGCCGCCGCCGGTGGCACGGGTGCCGGAAAGCAGAATCCCCCCGCCGCGAACCAGCCGCTCAACCGCATCCGGCTGCCCGGCACGTTCCTGGGCATGCCCAGGAACGACAACGGCGAGACGGGGCGGCTGCTGCAACAGCAGGCGAAGGCCGCGGCGGCGGACGACCCCAACCTCCACCCGAGCACCGCCGTCTACCAGAGCGGCGCGTTCGGCGAGAACTACGTGAGCGTCGTGGCGTTCGAGGGCGAGGCCGCGTTCTCCCAGAAGGACCGCGCCGAGGTGCTGGCGCAGATGCCGACGGCCAACGTGGACCAGCTCGGCATGCGCATCACCCACGGTGAGGTCAAGGAGATGGACCCGGGCCCGCTCGGCGGAGTGCTGCGCTGCGCGGTGGCGTTCATGAAGACGGACCCGCCGACCGTCACGGACCTCGACGTCCACGGCATGACCCAGTGCGCGTGGCTGGACGAGAACACCTACGTGGTCCTCACCGAGAACGACGGCGCGGCCGGCTACGACCTCGACAAGACCGCCGAGCACGCCCGCCAACTGCGCGCGCAGGCGGAGACCCGTCGGTAGGGGCCGGGTCCCGTCGCCCGCCGGCCGTCGCCGTCCTCCCGGAGGGTGGCGACGGCCGATGGACGTCAGCGCACCTTCCGCAGGGTGGAGATGAACGTCCCGTTCTGCGAAGTGAAGCGGATGGTGCCGTCCGCCTGGAGGGTGAGGATGCGGGCGTCGGCGCTCGGGGAGCACGTGATGGTGCCCCCGGTCCTCAGCACCCGGGAGGTGAACTGGAGTTGCTTGTCGGAGGCCGCGGCGAGCCGCCAGGCGGACTCGCACCAGCCGGTGGTGTCGTCCAGGCGGTTCTTGCCGGCCTCGTCGCCGACCGCGCCCGCGGAGATGGTGAGGGCCAGCCGCAGTGACGTCCCGCCGCCCTCCGGCCGGACCTCGCCGGTCCAGACGCCGACGAAGGCGGCCGGCACGCGGGTGACGGCGCCCGCGCCGGCCGCGCTGGTCGTGCCGTCCGACGCGTCGCTCCCGCCCAACTGGTCGATCCCGTAGGCGACGAGCCCGATGAGCAGGACGGCGGCCACCGCGCCGCCGACGAACGCGCAGCCGTACCGCCGCTTCCGGGGTGCGGGCGCGGGTGCGGGCGGGCCCGGCACGGTCCCGAGCACCGCGACCCCGGGTCCCCCCGGACCGGGGTACCAGGGCGCGGACGGCACGTGGGCCGAGGGCACGTGGGCCGAGGGCATGTGGGCCGACGGCACGGGGGCCGTCGCGCCGGGCCAGGGAGCCGTGGGCAGGCCCGGCCCGGGTATCGGCCCCGGTCTCGGCCCGGGTCTGGACCCGGGTATCGGCCCGGGCGCGGGCGTCGGCGGCGTCCGGGCGGTGACCGTGGGGACCACGTGGGCGGGCGGCGGCACGGGGGCCGCGGGCGGGCCGAACCCGGACTGCGGCGGGGCGGACTGCGGCGGCGCGGGCGGCGGTGGAACGGACCGCGTCGGAACGGGCGACGCCGACGCGCCGTGCACCGTCCCCCCGTCCGTCTCCAGCTCCAGCAGCTCGACCGCGCTGCGCCCGACCGCCGCCGCCAGCGCGGACGGCAGCCAGCCGCCGCGCGACAGCCGGGCGGCCGCCGTGCCGTCCGGGTCCAGCCGGTCCCGCAGCTGGCGCGGCGTCGGCCGGGCGGCCGGGTTCTTGGCCAGGCAGTTGACCACGATGGACCGCAGCGGGCCCTCCAGGGCGCTGAGTTCAGGCTCCTCGTGCAGCACCCGGTAGAGCAGCACCGCCCCGCTCACCCCCTCGCCGAAGGGCGGCACGCCGGTCGCGGCGAACGCGAGCACCGAACCGAGCGTGAACACGTCGCTGGCCGGCCCCACGGCGAGGCCCTGGGCCTGCTCCGGCGACATGAACCCCGGCGAGCCGATCACATGGCCGGTGTCGGTGAGTTCGCTGGTGGCGTCGAGGGCCCGGGTGATGCCGAAGTCGATCAGCCGCGGACCGTCCAGCGCCAGCAGCACGTTGGACGGTTTGACGTCGCGGTGGACCAGCCCGAGCCCGTGCACGTGGGCCAGCGCCTCGGCGAGCCCGACCCCGAGGGCCCGCACCGCCGGCTCGGGCAGCGGCCCGGACCCGCGGACCGCGGCGCCGAGCGCGGGGCCCGCGACGTACCCGGTGGCCACCCAGGGCTCGGCGCCCTCGGTGTCCGCGTCCAGGACCGGCGCCGTCCAGGCGCCCCCGACCCGCCGGGCGGCGGTCACCTCCTGCCGGAACCTGGCCCGGAACTGCGCGTCCTTGGCCAGTTCACGGCGCACCACCTTGACCGCCACCGTGCGGCCGCCCGCCGACCGGCCCAGATAGACCCGGCCCATCCCCCCTGCCCCGAGCTGCCGCAACAACCGGTACGTGCCCACCTGGCGCGGATCATCCGGCTCCAGTGGCTCCATCCCCCACGCTCCCTCAGCGCATTTCCGTTGATCCGAGCCGACCGTACTGGTTCCGGCCCCCGGCCGGGGCGCCGCTGATGTCACGGATCGGACATACCTGCCGTGGGGGGTGCACGGACGAAGTCCGGCCGGGCCCGGCGGAGTTCGAACGGCCCGGCCGGGTTCGAACGGCTCGGCGGGGCGGCGCGCCCGGTGGCTCAGATCCCGGGGATCCCCGCCCGTCGCGCCCGCAGTTCGGAGCGGACGAGTTCGAGCAGCCGCCCCGACCAGTTGCGGCCCCGGCCGGCGTTGTCGCCCCAGAAGGTCGAGTCCATGTCGTCGTAGACCAGGGTGGCGTCGTCCGTCGCCAGCAGGACCTCGGCCAGCTCGGGGTGCTGGTCGTACTTGGCGCGCAGCAGGCCGGTGAGGACGGCGGTCCGGGCGTGTTCCCAGCCCTCGCGGCGCGGGGCCGCGGTCGCGAGCCTGCGCGCCGCGGTGGCGGTCCCCGCCGCCGCGACCGCCTGCCGGGTGCCCGGCTCGGCGGCCGACAGGGCCCAGTAGGCGTGGGCGGCGGACGGGTAGGTGGCCCCGCCCACGGTGATCGGGGCGGGGTAGTCGTGGCGCAGCCCCAGCCTGCCGGGGTCGTCGAGCGGCTCGTTCGGGAACGAGTGGTAGAGCTGGACGGCGGGGGCGCGCGGCGTCACCGGTCCGTCCGCGGGGACCCTGGTGGCCCGCTCGGCCCGCAGGCGGTCCCGCTCCTCGAAGTACGCGAGGGCTTCGTCGTAGTCCTCCTGCGTGACCGTTCCGTCGAACGACAGGTAGGTCTGTTCGCCGGGCCCCGCCACCAGGACCCGCAGCGGCCGGTCCTTGCGGTCCATGTCGCCCAGCGCGTAGCGGCGCTGGGACTCCGGGACGGCCAGGAAGGCGGCGCGGGCCGCGGCCCGGTTCTCCTCGGTCCGGTCGGCGAGGAAGACGTCGACGGCGGCCAGGCAACGGCCGGTCGAGTCGGGTCGGCGGTTCAACTGGTCGATGGTGTCGCGGATTTCGGCGAGCAGCAGCTCGGGGGTGTGCCGGCTCCGCGGTTCGCTGAACTTCCAGTGCGCCAGCCCGTGGACGGAGGCCTTTCCGCCCTCCGGGAGGCTGGTGGCCACCCAGTCGGTGCGCAGCTTCTCCTCGAATTCCTCGACGGTGACCAGGCCCCAGCAGTCGATGAGCCCGTCCGCGTAGACGAAGAGGTCGGTGAGGAAGTAGCGGCCGCCGTTGCGGATGAAGACGTGCCGCCAGGTTCCGGGTATGCGGACGCCGTCCGACATGCGATGGGTGATGCGCTTGCCGATCATCCCGGGATTGTGCCGCAGCCCCCGCCCGGCCGGATCCCGATATACGGAGCGTGACCGGTGGGGTGGCGTAATCGGACTTGAATCTTTGCGAACGAATGTTCGATCCTGGGGGTGTGCCCGTTTTCGAATCTGTTTTCGAATCCACCGTCGAGCGGAGACCCGCGCTCCGCCCGGTGGCGTCGACGGCTGCCCCCGGGCGGGGGCTGCTGCCGGTGGTGCCGGCCCTGCACGGGGTGGTGCCGGAGGGCGGGCTGCGGCGCGGGACGGCGGTGTCGGTGGCCGGCGGGGACGCCGGACTGCTGCTGGCCCTGGCCGCCGGGGTGCGGGAGACCGACGGCGGGTGGGCGGCGGCGGTCGGACTGCCGGACCTCGGACTGGCCGCGGCCGCCGGGTACGGGCTGGACCTGCGACGACTGCTGGTGGCCGACGACCCCGGCCCGCACTGGGCCGAGGTGGTGTCGGTGCTGGCCGGCGCCGTCGAACTGATCATGCTGCGCCCGGACGGCCCGGTCCCGCCGAACCTCGCCGCCCGGCTGGCCGCCGTACTGCGGCGCAGCGGGTGCGTGCTGCTGGTGGCCGGGCCCTGGCCGGGGGCCGGGCTGCGGCTGGGCGTGCGCTCCGGACGGTGGTTCGGGCTGGGGGACGGCCACGGACAGCTCACCGGGCGGCAGGTGGAGGTGGTGGCCGAGGGGCGCGGCTCGGCGGTGCTCGGGCGGACGGCCCGGCTCTGGCTGCCGGACGCGCGGGGCGCGGTGCGGACCGTGGAGGAGCCGGCCGTCGGACCTGCGGCGGACGGCGGGTACCAGGACGTGTACGGGGCGGGGGAGGACGTGGTGTCGGGGGCCGGGACGGGCCTCGACCGTATGGCGGTGGTGTGAGATGGCCGGTGGTGGCGTGGGCGGTGCGGGTGGCATGGGTGGCGTGGGCGGGGCGGGTGAAGCGGTGACTCCGCGGGTGCTGGTGGTCTGGTGCCCGGACTGGCCGGTGGTGGCGGTCGGACGCCCGGGCGACGGGCACGGGGACGGCGGGCACGGAGGCGACGGGCACGGGGACGGCGGTGCGCCGGTGGCGGTGGTCGAGGGCGGCCGGGTGCTGGCCTGTTCGACGGCGGCCCGGGCGGCCGGGGTGCGGCAGGGGCAGCGGCTCAAGCTGGCCCAGCGGCTCTGTCCGGCGCTGGAGCTGCGCGACCGCGATCCGGAGGCGGAGACCCGGCGGTTCGAACCGGTGGTCGCGGCGGTGGAGGCGTTCACCCCTCGGGTGGAGGTGCTGCGCCCGGGGCTGTGCGCGATCCCGGTGAAGGGTCCGGCCCGCTACTTCGGCGGGGAGGAGGCGCTGGCGGCGAAGGTGCAGGCGGCGGTGACGGCCGCCCTGGCGGCGACCGCCGTCGGCTCGGAGGAGCACCCGGCGGACGCCGAGACGGCCGGCGTCCGACCTGAGGGCGGGCCCGGGGGCGGGCTCGCCGAGGTCGTCCCGCTGCACCCGGCGGACGCGCCGTACGCGTCGTCCGCCGCACACCCCGCCGACGTAGCGGCCGCCGCCGGTCCGCCCGCGCCGCTCCGGCGGCGGACCGCCGGGGTGGACGAGCTGTTCGCCGCCGCACCCCCCGCCCGCGACGGCGCCCGAGGCGGCTTCGCCCGCCCACCCGCATACCCGCCGGCCCCCGCGCTGGGGGCTCAGCCGACTCCCGCCGAGGCCGGTCCGTCCGCGCCGCCGACCCCGTCGGCCCCCGCACCCGCCTCCCCGCCCGCACCCCCGTCCCCCCTCGGCCAGGTCGGCGTGGCCGACGGCCTGTTCGCCGCCGTGCTCGCCGCCCGGGCCGGGGTGCTGGTGCCCGCCGGGCGGACGGCGGAGTTCCTCGCGCCCTACCCGGTGGCCGCGCTCGGTGACGCCGCGCTGGCCGAGCTGCTGGACCGGCTGGGCCTGCCCACCGTCGGGACCTTCGCCGCCCTGCCCGCCGAGTCGGTGGCGGACCGGTTCGGCCCGGCCGGGACGACGGCGCACCGGCTGGCCCGCGGGCTCCAGCCGCGCCCGCTGGTGCCGCGCACCGACGGGCCGGACCTGTCCGTCGAGGAGCGCTTCGACCCGCCCGAGCCGCTCGCCGAACCGCTGGTGTTCGTCGCCCGCGCCCTCGCCGAGCGGCTGCACCAGCGGCTCGCCGGGGCGGGGCTGACCTGCCAGCGGGTCGCCGTCGAGGTGGCGTGCGCCGACGGCCGGACGGTCGGGCGGCTGTGGCGGCACGAGGGCCGGCTCTCGGCGACGGCGCTCGCCGAGCGGGTCCGCTGGCAGCTCCAGGCCTGGCAGAGCACCGGCACCTTCACGGACGGCCCCGCCGACGATCCGGCGGACGGCCCGGACCCGGGCAGGTTCACCGCCGGCGGGTTCACCGCGCTGCGCCTCGTCCCCGACGACCTCACCCCCGACCAGGGCCGCCAACTCGCCCTCTGGGGCCAGGCGGTGGCCGACGACCGGGTGGAGCGCGCGGTGGCCCGGGTGCAGGCGGTGCTCGGGCACGCCGGGCTGCGCCGGATCGAGCCGGCCGGCGGCCGGGGCCCGGGCGACCAGGCGGTCCGGGTGCCGTGGGGCGAGCCGTACGACCCGGCGGCGCCCGCCGACGCGCCCTGGCCGGGGCGGGTCGGCGGCCTGCGGGACGTCTGGCCGGCCGTCGTGCACCGCACCCCGGTGCCGGCGGCGGTGCTGGACGCGGACGGGCGGCCGGTGACGGTGGACGGCCGGGCGGGGGTGTCGGCCCGGCCGGCCACCGTCGCGGTGCGCGGGCGTGAGCTGGCGGTGGACGGCTGGACCGGGCCCTGGCCGGCGGTCGAGTACTGGTGGGACCAGGCGCGCGCCCGCCGCCGGGCCCGGTTCCAGGTGACGGTGGCGGGCGGCCGGGCGTTGCTGCTGACGGTGGAGGGGGGTGCCTGGTCCGTGGAGGCGGGCTACGACTGACGGCTGCCGGCCGTCGCCACAGGGGGGTAGGAACACGAGAGAACACGAAGGCACCACCCCCGATGGGATTCACCAGTCACCCCACCCTCCCCTGGAGCGAACTGCACCGACGCCTGGCCGGCGGCGGCGAGGTCGTCCCGCTGCACCCGCGCCCGGGCCCCGCCGACCCGCCCGCGCCCACTCCCACCGAACCCGCCCTGTCCGGGCAGCCCGCCTGGGCCGAGCTGCACGTCCACTCCGCCTTCAGCTTCCTCGACGGCGCCAGCGACCCCGAGGCGCTGGTCGCCGAGGCCGCCCGGCTGGGGGTCGAGGCGCTCGCGCTCACCGACCACGACGGCCTCTACGGCGTGGTCCGGTTCGCCGAGGCGGCCCGGGGGACGGGCGTCGCCACCGTCTTCGGCGCCGAACTGACGATCCATCATCAATCAGACAGGGCGGGACGAAAGGACGAGGGCCCGGTCGAGCACCTGCTGGTGCTGGCCCGTGACCCGGAGGGCTACCGCCGTCTCTCCGCCGTCATCGGCGCGGCCCAACTCGCGGGCGGGGCCAAGGGGAAGCCGGTCTACGACTTCGCCGCCCTCGCCGACGCGCACGGCGGCCACTGGGCGGTGCTCACCGGCTGCCGCCTGGGCCGCGTCCCCGCCGCCCTGTCCGGGACGCCCGCCGCCCCCGGCCTCATCCCGGAAGACCGCCATGCCGAACGCCAACTTCACACCCTCGCCGAGGCGTTCGGCCGCGACAACGTCCACGTCGAACTGATCGACCAGTGGCTGCCCGGCGACGACCTGCGCAACGACACCCTTGCCGCGCTCGCCACCCGGCTGCGCCTGCCCGTCGTCGCCTCCACCAACGCCCACCACGCCGGCCCGGCCCAGGGTCGCCTCGCTCAGGGCCTGGCCGCGCTGCACGACCGCCGCACGCTCCGGCAGGCGGCCGGCTGGACGCAGGCCGCCGGCACCGCCCACCTGCGCTCCGGCCGCGAGATGGCGGCCCGGCTGGCCCGCTTCCCCGGCGTCCGCGAGGCCACCGTGGACCTCGCCCGCGCCTGCGCCTTCGACTTCGCCACCCTGGACCCGGAGCTGCCCGGTTACCCCGTCCCGCCCGGCGAGACCGAGATCAGCCATCTCCGCGCCCTGGTCGCCGCCGCCGGCCCGGCCCGGTTCGGCCCCGGGAACGGCCCGGCCCGCCGCCAGCTCGCCCGCGAGCTGGACGTCATCGAGGACCTCGACCTGGCCGGCTACTTCCTGATCGTCCACGACATCGTCGACTTCTGCCGCCGGGAGGCGATCTGGTGCCAGGGGCGCGGTTCGGCGGCCAATTCGGCGGTCTGCTTCGCGCTCGGCATCACCGCCGTCGACCCGGTCCACTACAAGCTGCTCTTCGAACGCTTCCTCTCCACCGCCCGCGACGGCCCGCCGGACATCGACCTGGACATCGAGAACCGCCGCCGCGAGGAGGTCATCCAGTACGTCTACCGCCGCTACGGGCGCGAGCACGCCGCCCAGGTGGCCAATGTGATCACCTACCGGCCCCGCCTGGCGCTGCGCGACGCGGCCCGGGTGCTCGGCTACCCGCAGGGGCAGGTGGACGCGTTCAGCCGGCAGGCCGACTTCCACTCGCCGCCCGGCGCGGACACCGTCATCCCGGCCGACGTGCTCTCCCTAGCCGGCCAACTGCACGGACTCCCGAGGCACTTGGGCATCCACTCGGGCGGCATGGTGCTCACCCGGGAGCCGATCGCCGAGATCTGCCCGACCGAGTGGGCCCGGATGCCCGGGCGGTCGGTGCTGCAGTGGGACAAGGAGTCGGTGGCCGGCGCCGGGCTGGTCAAGATCGACCTGCTCGGCCTCGGCATGCTCGCCGCCCTGCACGACACCTGCGACCTGATCGCCGAACACCACGGGGCCCGCCACGACCTGGCGACCATCCCGGACGACGACCCGGGCGTCTACGCGATGCTGCGCCGGGCCGACACGGTCGGCGTCTTCCAGGTCGAGTCGCGCGCCCAGATGGCCACCCTGCCCCGGCTCAAGCCGGACCACTTCTACGACCTGGTGGTCGAGGTCGCGCTGATCCGCCCGGGCCCGATCCAGGGCGGCTCGGTCCACCCGTACCTGCGCCGGCGCGCCGGGGTCGAGCCGGCCGGCTGCCCGCACCCGCTGATGGAGAACGCGCTCGGCAAGACCCTCGGGGTGCCGCTGTTCCAGGAGCAGATGATGCAACTCGCCATCGACTGCGCCGGGTTCACCCCGGCCGAGGCGGACCGGCTGCGCCAGGCGATGGGCGCCAAGCGCTCGCACGAACGCGTCGCCCGGCTGCGCGAGCGCCTGCTGGGCGGGATGGCCGAGCGCGGCATCCCGGCGGAGGTGGCGGAGGACGTCTACACCAAGATCGAGGCCTTCTCCAACTACGGCTTCCCGGAGAGCCACGCGATCAGCTTCGCCTATCTGGTGTACGCCAGCGCCTGGCTCAAGTACCACTACCCGGCGGCCTTCACCTGCGCTCTGCTGGCCAACCAGCCGATGGGCTTCTACTCGCCGCTCAGCCTGATCTCGGACGCCCGGCGGCACGGCGTCCGGGTGCGCGGGGTGGACGTCAACGCCAGCGGTCCCGCGCCGACCCTGGAGCCGTACCGGGGGCCGACGCCCGTGCCGCCGCTCACCGCGGGCAAGCCGCAGCCCGCGATCCGGCTCGGCCTGGACACCGTGCGCGGCATCGGCACCGCGCAGGCCGAGGCGATCGCGGCCGGTCGGCCGTACGCGGACCTGGAGGACTTCGCCCGGCGGACCGGTCTGCCCGCGTCGGCCCTGGAGGCGCTGGCCGCGGCGGGCGCGTTCGGCTGCTTCGGGCTCGGCCGGCGACAGGCGCTCTGGGCGGCCGGCGCGTTCGCGGGCGTCACGGCGGACCTCCTCCCGGGCACCACGCCCGGCACCGAGGCGCCGGACCTGCCCGCGATGACCCCGGTCGAGGAGACCATCGCCGACCTCTGGGCCACCGGCACCTCCGCGACCAGCCACCCGCTCCAGCACCTGCGCGACCGGCTGCAACGCGGCGGGGCGCTCCGCGCCGACGAACTCCCGGACGTGCCGGCGGGAACGGCGGTGGTGGTCGGCGGACTGGTCACCCACCGGCAGCGGCCGCCGACGGCGGGCGGCGTGCTCTTCCTCAGCCTGGAGGACGAGACCGGGCTGATCAACGTGATCTGCGGGCGCCCGGTCTGGGAGTCCCAGCGCCGCACCGCCCTCGACCGGGCCGGGCTGCTGGTGTACGGGAACGTCGAACGCGACCGGGGCGCCACCAACCTGGTCGCCACCCGGCTCGCCCCGCTGCGGATCGGGCTGTGAGCTGCGGATCGGGCTGTGACGGCCGTCGGCCGGGGAAGGGCGGCTTCGTTCGTGCCATGATCGTCCCCATGGACCCGACGCCGCCGGCCTCCGCGCCGCATCCGGCCTCCGCGCCGCTTTCGACCGCCGCCGGGGCCCGTGCCCGCCGGACGTCGCACCTCGCCCGGGCCGCGGCCCTGCTCGCGGCCGCCGCCCTGGCGGCCGGGTGCGGCAGCACCCCGGCGACCGGGGCCGGTGGGGGAGCGCCTGGCCCGGCGCGCACGATCGGGGACGCGCCCCTCCCGCCGGCGCCCACCACCGCGCCTGCCCCGGGCGTCGTCAGTCCCGAAGCATCGACCCCCACCGCCCCACCGTTCGGCACCCTCGCGACGCCGCCCGCCACCGCACCCACCACCGCATCCGCCACCGCCCCGGCGTCCGCCTGTTCCCCCGAGGGCGTCGCGCTGACCGTCGGCCCGGCCGACGCCGCGATGGGTCTGCGCGTACTGCCGGTCCGGCTGACCAACTGCGGCACCCGCCCCTACACCCTCAAGGGCCACCCCGCCGTCCGCGTCCTGGACGCCGAACGGGCGCCGCTCGCCGTCACCGTCAAGCACGGCTCGGCGGGCATCGCGACCCTGGAGAACTTCGACGCCGCCCCGAGGCCGGTCACCCTCCAGCCCCAGGAGTACGCCGAGTTCCAGCTGGTCTGGCGCAACACCGTGACCTCGGGCAGCAAGGGCGCGGACAACGGCCGCTTCCTCGACGTCGCGCCGCTCCCGGGCCGCCCGCGCCTGACCGTCCCCGCCGAACTCGACCTCGGCACCACCGGCCGGCTCGGCGTCGCCCCCTGGACCAGGCCGACCGGCTGACCATCGACCGGCTGAGCCCGGGAACGATCGACCGGCGCGGCGCAGTCGTGGGGGTGCCTGCGCCGCGCCGGAGTTCACGGGGCCGTCCGGCGGACGGCCGCGCGGGGGAGGGGCCGGGTCAGAAGGCCGGCCGGTCGTCGAGGTCGACGATCTTCAGGTCGCCGAGCCGGACCACGTACCAGACCTCCTGGCTGCCGCCCTCGCGCCAGAACTCGGTGAGCCGGACCGAGGCGTAGCCGGCCTCCTCCTTCACCTGCTGGACGGACCAGTTCGCCGGGACGTTCTGGGCCCGGAACACCGGGTCGGCGTCGTTCTGCTGTGCCCAGGCGTCCAGTCGGAAGTTCAGCGGCGGGATGAGGTAGCGCTCGCGGACGGCGCGCGGGTCCTCGCCGCGGAGCACCGCCCGCCGGTACTCCCCGAAGAAGGTGAGCACCTGGTTGGCGGCCGGTGTGCCGGCCCGGACGGAGGCCGGTGCGGCGGCGACACCGGGTGCGACGGCGGGCAGCGCGGCGGCCGCCTGGGCGGGGGTGGCGACCAGGCCGCCGACCGCGAGGAGGCCGACGGCGCCGGCCAGGAACCTACGGACCGTGTGCATTCGCTTCGTCATGCCGGAATTCCATCATTCGTCGACGAACCCTGCATATCGCCGAAACGTGTGGTTTAGCTGAAAAGCAGGCCTACTTGACGAATCATCGGCTAAAGCGACGACCCGGTCCCGGGAAGGGGCCCGCCCGCGTCGCGCCCCTTCCCGGGCGGGCCCGCGTAGGCCTGCGCGATCGGCAGCCAGGCCGTGGCCACCTCGCCGACGGCGGTCAGCGCGAGGTCGTCCCGGTGCCGGCGCTGGGTGACCAGCAGGCAGAAGTCCAGCGCCGGGCCGCTCACCCGGTCCGCCGCCCCCTCCGGCCCCCACGTCCACGATCCGCCGTCCGGCGCGGCCAGTTCCACCCGCACGGGGGCCTCCGGCGCCGGCCGGCCGTGCACGGTGAACGCGAACCCCATGGTCCGCACGCCCAGGTGTGCGATGTGCCGCAGCCGCGCGGTCGGCTCCCGGACGGCGCCGAGCGCGTCCGCGACGTCCTGGCCGTGCGCCCAGGTCTCCATCAGCCGCGCGGTGACCATCGAGGCGGGCTTCATCGGCGGCCCCAGCCACGGCAGTCGGACGTCGGCCGGCACCGCCGCGAGGGCGGCCGCGAGCCGCTCCCGCCCGGCCCGCCAGCGGGCCAGCAGCGCCGCCGGCTCCTCGGTGGCCCCGTGCGCGGCGCCGTCCTCGACCGGGTCCGCGCCGGCCGCCAGCAGCTCGCCGAAGACCCGGGCGGACTCCGCGACGAAGGACTCCGGGTCGCGCGCGGCCAGCTCCGACCAGTCGTCCGTCCAGGCCAGGTGGGCGATCTGGTGCGCCACCGTCCAGCCCTGCGCGGGCGTGTCCAGCGCCCAGGCGTCCGGCTCCAGCCCGGCGACCAGCCCGTCCAGCACCTCGCTCTCGGCCCGCAGGTCGGCCAACAGTCCGGCCGTCACGGCCGATCCCGCGGGAACGTTCGGGTCCATCATCGATCTCCCCTTCGCAGTCTCGGGCCACCACTCCGGTGACTCGCCGGTAACTTCGCGCCCCGCACCCTACGCCGCCCCGCCCGCCCCCGCCCGGAACTCCGCGGAACTCCCCGGGACGCCCCGGGACGCCCTGAGACTCCGGGGAACTCCCGTGAACTCGCGCGAACTCCCCCCGGACTCCACGGAACACGCACGTCGAAACCCGTGCCGACCCCCTCCCCGCCGCCCGTACCCCGTGTGACAATCGCGCGATGACGACCGCCACGACCGCGCCGCCGCGCCGCGCCGGGGCCCTCGACGACCCGTCCGAGGACCCGGACGACCTCGCCGCCCGGGCCGCCGAACTGGTCCGGGACGCCGTGCTCGGCGACCTCGCCCGCCGGGTGGTCGCCGACTGCGGCGCCGACGTCGGCCTGGTCGGCGTGCCGGAACCGAAGCTGCCCGGGGCCGGCTCGACAGCCCCGGCCGGCGAGGGCATGGTGCTGCGGCACTGGGCCGGCACCCGGGCGGACCTGCTGCACGACCTCGCCGTCCCGGCCGGCACCGGCCTCGGCGGCCGGGCACTGGCCGAACGGACGCCCAACTGGGTGCCCGACTACCGGGCCGCGACCACCATCTCGCACCACTACGACGCGGCCGTCACCGCCGAGGACCTCTACGCGATGCTCACCGTGCCGCTGCTGCACGACGGCACCGTGCACGGCGTGGTGTACGCCTCGCTGCGCGCGGTGGTCCCGTTCGGGGACGTCCGGATCGCCGCCGTGACCAGGCTCGCCGAGACCGCCACCCGGGCCCTGGCCGGCGCCGCCGCCTGGCGCGGACCCGCCGGGATTCCGCCGTCCGCCGCCTCCGCGCGAAGACCGCCGCTCACCCCGGTCGCCCCGGCCGCTCCGCTCACCCCGTCCGTCCCGCTCACCCGGCGGGAGCACGAGGTGCTCCGCTGGGCGGCGACCGGCCGGACCAACCCGGAGATCGCCGCCCAGCTCGGCCTCACCTGCAACACGGTGACCGGCTACCTGAAGAGCGCCATGCACAAGCTCGGCGTCCGCAACCGCACCGAACTCGCCGTCACCGCCCGGGAGTCCGGCCTGCTCGCCTGAACTCACGGAGCTCCTGCCCTAGGGCGTGTCTGACAATTCCCGCCGGGCGCGCGACGCCTGGGCACGCACCTCGCCGCGTTGTCGTCGGTCGCCGATGCTCCGCATGGACTCCCTCCTCCGCCTTGCGATGCACGCACCCAAACGCCGCGCGCTGATCCGACGCGAATTGTCAGACACGCCCTAGTTGACCTTCCGGTCCCGCCCCTCCCAGTACGGCTCGCGGAGCCGGAACTTCTGCAGCTTCCCGGTGGTCGTCCGCGGCAGCGCGTCCCGGAACTCCACCGAGGTGGGCGACTTGTAGCCGGCCAGCCGCTGCTTGCAGTGCGCGATGAGGTCCGCCTCGCCGGCCTCCGCGCCCGGCTTCAGCACCACCAGCGCCTTCACCGTCTCGCCCCACTTGGCGTCCGGTACGCCGATCACCGCGACCTCGGCCACCGCCGGGTGGTCGTAGAGGCAGTCCTCCACCTCGATCGAGGAGACGTTCTCCCCGCCGCTGATGATGACGTCCTTCTTCCGGTCCGAGATGGTCAGGTAGCCGTCGGTCAGGGTGCCGCCGTCGCCGGTGTGGAACCAGCCGTCCCGGATCGCCTCCGCGGTGGCCTCCGGCTGCCGCCAGTAGCCGTCCAGGACGACGTTGGAGCGGACCAGCACCTCGCCCTGGCCGTCCACCCGCACCTGGTTGCCGATCGCCGGCGAGCCCGCCTGGACCAGCTTCTCCGCCCGCTCCGCCGCCGGCAGGCCGTCCCACTCGGCGCGCGTGCGGTTGACCGTCACCACCGGCGAGGTCTCGGTCAGGCCGTAGATCTGCGTGAACTCCCAGCCGAGTTCGGACTCGATCCGCTGCACCACCGAGGTCGGCGGCGGCGCGCCGGCCACGATGATCCGCACCCGGTCCCGGCCGGGGATCGGGCCGTCCCAGTCGGCGGCCGCGTCCAGCACCATCTGCACCACCGCCGGCGCGCCGCACAGGAAGGTCACCCCGTGCCGGTCGATCCGGCGCAGGATCTCGGCGCCGTCCACCTTCCGCAGCACCACGTGCTGCGCGCCCAGACCGGTGAGCGAGAACGGCAGGCCCCAGCCGTTGGCGTGGAACATCGGCAGGGTGTGCAGGTAGACGTCCCGGTCGCTCGCGCCGAAGTGCAGGCCCATCAGCACCGCGTTCAGCCAGATGTTGCGGTGGGTGAGCCGAACGCCCTTGGGGCGGGCGGTGGTTCCGCTGGTGTAGTTGATGGTGGCGGTGTCGTTCTCGTCGATCGGGTACCGGCGCGGCGCGTGCTCGAAGTCGTACAGCAGCGCGTCGCTGTCCGCGCCGATCACGAACTTGTGCTTGGCGACCACCCCGGCCAGCGGTTCGGCGAGCTCCGGGTCGACCAGCAGGACCGAGGCCTCGCTCTGTTCGACGATGTACGACACCTCCTCGGCCTTGAGCCGGAAGTTCACCGGCACCAGGATCCGGCCGTGCCCGCTGACGCCGTACAGCGAGGTGAGCAGCCGCGCCGAGTTGTGCGACACGACCGCCACCCGCTCACCCGGGCCGACCCCGAGCCGGTCCAGTCCGGCCGCCTGCGCGCGGGCCAGTTCGGCGACCCGACGGTACGTCAGCTCGCCCCAGGATTCGGCCGGTTGCACCGGTTCGTCGACGATGCCGACCCGGTCGCCGTAGACCAGCTCGGCCCGGTCGAGGAAGTCCATCACGGAGAGTGGAATCTGCATGCGCCCACTGTCCTCCGCCCGCCACCCCCTGCACACCCCCGATCGGGGGTGTCACCCGTACGGGCCCGCCCCGGCGGCCCCTCCTGCCGCTGCCGCCCCCGCCTCCACCACCCTCGCCTCGGCCGCCGCGAGCGCCGCGACCAGCCGGTCCCGGGCCTCGGTCTGCGCGGCGATCCGGCGCTCCAGCACCGCCAGCCGGTCCCGGGCGATCCGCAGCGCGCCGGGCGACGGCGGGCCGAGCGCGTCCCGGTCCAGACAGCCCAGGAACGGCCGCACGTCCTCCAGGGTGAACCCGGCCTCCAGTAGCGCGCGGATGTTGCGCACCCGCACCACGGCAGACTCCTCGTACACCCGGTACCCGTTGGCCGCGCGCCCGGAGCCGATCAACCCGGCCTGCTCGTAGTGCCGCAGCGCCCGCGCCGTCGTGCCCGCCGCCCGCGCCAACTCGCCGATCCGCACCCGCCCGGCCCCCCGTCCGCACCGTCCGCACCGTCCCGTCCGGGCGCCGCGCCGGTCACCTGACCACGGCGCCCCCGTCCACCGGCAAGACTACTCCGGTGACGAACGAGGCCTGCGGCGAGGCCAGTTGCACGATCGCCCAGGCCACCTCGGCGGCGTCGCCGATCCGGCCCAGCGGGGTCTGTCCGAGCTGCCAGGCGCGCAGGGCCGCCCGCCGTTCCGGGTCGAGGCCGGCGTGGTCGGCGATCGGCGTCTCGATCGCGCCCGGCGCCACCGCGACGACCCGGATGCCGCGCGGTGCCAGCTCCACCGCCCAGCTGCGGGTGAGGGTGTCGACGGCCGCCTTGCCCGCCGCGTACGCCGAGTTGGACGGCCAGCCGCGCTGCCCGACGGCGGTGCTGACGTTGACGATCACCCCCCGGCTGTCGGTCAGCGCGGGCAGCGCCGCCTGGGCGAGCAGGACGGGCGCCGTCAGATTGGTGGCCAGCAGCGCGCCGAGGCCCTCCCGGGTGTAGCCGCCGAGCGTCGCGGGCGGGGCGATCCCCGCGTTGTTGACGAGCACGTCCAGCCGGCCGAACCGCTCCAGCGTCCGGCGGACGATCTCCTCCGGCCCGTCCGGCGCCGTGATGTCCGCGACCAGCGGCACGACGCGCCCCGCCGCGCGTCCCCGGGCCGTCTCCGCCAGCGGCTCGGCCCGCCGCCCGACCGCCACCACCCGGACCTCCGGGCCCTGGTCGGCGAACGCCCACGCGGTGGCCCGGCCGATCCCCGTCCCGGCCCCGGTCACCACGACCACCCGCGTGTTCTCGCTCATGCCGCTCTTCTCGCTCATCTCGCTCATGCCGCAAGCCTCCGACCCTGCCGTCAGCGGCAAGGTCAAGCCGCCCCGGAACCGGAGCCGGCCACTTCGCTTGCTGAGCCGGCGGCGAACACCCCCGGGACGGGGGAAGCACCCCCTCCGCACCGCTGCTAGGAAGGTCGGCAGCACACCCACCCACGGGGGAGAACCCACCCATGAGCGAACACCGCTCCGAAAGCCGCCACGGCGAGAACCTCTACCAGGCGGTCGGCGGCCTCGACGGCCTCCGGCGGCTGAGCGACGCCTTCTACCGGCGGGTCCTCGCCGACCCGCTGCTGGCGCCCGTCTTCGCGAACTTCACGCCCACCCACATCGAGCACGTCGCCGTCTGGCTGGGCGAGGTCTTCGGCGGGCCGGACGGCTTCACCACCGACCTCGGCGGACACCAGTCGCTGCTCCGCGCCCACCTCGGCCTCGCCATCACCGAGGAGCAGCGCCTGCGCTGGCTGGAGCTGATGGCCGAGGCCGTCCGCGCCGAGCTGCCCGCGGACGAGCTGCTCCACCGCCGGGTCCTGGAGTACTTCGACTGGGGCACCAAGATCGCCAAGGACGTCTCCGCCTCCCCGCCCGGCACCGACCTGGGCGAACCCGGTCCCACCCCCCGCTGGGGCTGGGAGGGCCTGCGGTGACCACCACGCCTCCACCCGCCACCGCACTCGGCGCGCCCGTCGCCGACGGCCTGCTGCTGCGCCCCTTCCGGGCGGCGGACGGCCCCGCCCTGATCGAGGTCTACCGGGACCCGGTCCTGCGCCACTTCAGCCAGGTCCCGGTGACCGACCTCGACGAGGCCGCCCGCTGGCTCGACGCCCAGGAACGCGGCCGGGCGGACGGCACCCGCTACTCCTTCGCCGTCCTGGACACCGCTACGGAGGCCGCTTCGCTGGTCGGCAACGTCGTGCTCAAGCGCGCCGAGCCGGGCGCCCCGGTCGCCGAGGTGGGCTACTGGACGGCCGCCGCCGCGCGCGGCCGGGGCGTGGCGTCGCGCGCGCTGGAGGCGCTCACCGGCTGGGCGTTCGACACCTTCGCGGCCGACGGGCTGGTCCGGCTGGAGCTGCTGCACCAGGTGGACAACGAGGCGTCCTGCCGGGTCGCCGAGAAGACCGGCTACCGCTTCGACGCGCTGCTCCCCGCCTTCCCGCCGTTCCCGCTCGACGGCCACCGGCACATCCGCCTCGCCGACGATCACCTGCCCGACCGCCTGGCCGACATCCCCTGATAACGGCTGGACCGGACCGCGAATCGGCGCCAGAGTGATCGTCATGGCTTCTCTGGTACGACACGTGACGATCGACTGCGCCGACTCCTACGCCCTCGCCGAGTGGTGGGCGAAGGCACTGGACGGCAAGGTCAGCGACGAGGACAGCCCCGGCGACCCGGAGGTGCTGGTGGAGTCGGCGGGGGTCGGGCTGCTCTTCATCCGGGTGCCCGAGGGCAAGACCCTGAAGAACCGCCTCCACCTCGACCTCCAGCCGCAGGACCGCACCCGGGACGAGGAGGTCGAGCGCCTGCTCGCCCTGGGCGCCACGCTGTTCGAGGACCACCGGACGCCGGACGGCAAGGGCTGGGCCACCCTCACCGACCCCGAGGGCAACGAATTCTGCGTCGAGCGCAGCGCCGCCGAGCGGATCGCCACCGGCTGACCGCCACCCCTCCCCGTCCGTTATTCCACGGCCGCCCGCCAGACCCACGAGGTCTTGCGCGGGCGGCCGTCGAGCTCTCCGCGCCCGGTGCACCAGAGCAGGACGTCCACCGGGTCGCCGGCGGGCGCGTCGGGGAAGAGGCGGTCCAGCACCGCCGCGCAGAGCCGCTCCGCGGGCCGCCACGCCAGGCCCAGCCCGAGGGTGATGTCGTGGGTGTGCAGCAGGGTCTCGGCGACGCCCATCGCCGCGAAGCCGGACGGGTCGCACGGCCCGAAGTGGTAGGCCCGCAGTCCGGGCGGGGCGGCGTCCAGGGCGGTGGCCAGCAGGTGCGCGCAGGCCGTGACGACGGTCAGCACCTCGGCCGGCCCGGCGTCCGGGTGCACGGTGAGGTCCAGCGGCAGGTAGCGGTCGGCGGGACGGGCGGCGAGCTGGCCGGCGTAGGCGAGCAGGTCGTGCGCGATGTGGGCGGCGGTGTCCCGGCAGCTCCACTCCAGCGGCCCGGCGGGCGCGTCCCAGCGGGCGTCCGCCGGCCCCGCGCGGTCGGCCTCCGGCCCCAGGACGGCCGTCAACTCGCCGAGCGCCGCCCGGACATCATCGCCGTTCATCGGATCAGCAGTCATCACCCCACCCTTCCACCCGCCCCGCGTGTCCACCAGATCACCACCCGCCCCGGGTGCTACTGCTGACTCCGCACGACTCCGCAATCCCGCTGACCACCCGGAGAACAGGCAGGTACCCCCATGGCCAGGATCGCCGTGTTCGGCGCCAACGGCACCATCGGCAGCGCGGTCGTCGCGGAGGCGCTCGCGCGCGGCCACCGGGTGACGGCCGTGGTCCGCGACCGCTCCCGGTACGCCGGTGCGGCGGCCGCCGTCGTGACCGGCGACGTGCTGGACCCCGCCGACGTGGCCCGGGTGGCGGCCGGGCAGGACGTGTTGGTCAGCGCGGTCGAGTTCCCGCTCTGGGCGGCCATCTCCTTGTTGTGCGTCGTACTGGTGCAGGGATTCTTCGTCATGATGGTGCTCTGG
>NZ_JBFBDO010000020.1:90240-97721 GCF_040683335.1 Kitasatospora sp. NPDC093806 | reverse complement strand
CAGGCGCGGTGGCGGTGCGCGGGGCGCCGGCGCGCAGGCCGAGGGCGGTCACGGCCGGCGAGGCGGCGCGGGCCGCGACGGTGGCGGCCACGGCGTACGGCACCGGCGCCTGGGCGGTGGCCGTGTCCAGGCGCACGTCCCGCACCTTGTCGACAGCTCCGGCCAGCTCGTCCTGGGCGGTGGCGAGCTGCTCGGACGCGGCGCCGAACCGGTCGGCGAGTTCGTACTGGTCGGGGTCGAGGTCGGTGATCTGCTCGGCGGTCGCCTCCAGGGCCTCCTGGAGGCGGACGAGGATGCCTTCGTCGGCATCGAGCAGCTGGTCGAGGACCCCGGCGGCTTCGGCGAACGTGGTGGCACTGCGGATCTGATCGGTGAACTCGAGGACCTGCCGACCGACGGCAGGGGAAGTGAGTTGGCCGGTGTCGAGTACGGGATCGAGGTCGACGCTGTAGCGGGCGGCGCGCAGCATCTCGGCGGCGTGCGTGGCGATGGCGGCCCGGTCGGCGGGGACGGTGGTGGTGGGCAGCCGGTGCCGGCGGCCGTACCAGTCGTTGCTCTCGCGGAACCCCGCGTGCCTGAGCAGGCTGGCTGCGAGGTCGTCGCTGGAACCCTTGGCGACGACGCTTCCGCTCGGCTCGGCGCTGATGGTGATCACGGGCGAGGGCATGCGGTAGTCCTTGGCGGTGGTGACGGAGGGGACGGACCTGACGAGGTGGCCGAGCTCGGCGGCGATGCGGTTGCACTCGGCCTGGGCGTGGAAGGCATCCCGGTAGGTACCGTGCACGCCGCCGTCCTCACGGACGACGGTGGCGACGATGTGCACGCAGCGGTCGAGAGTGCGGATCGCCGCCCACCGGCAGCCGTCGGGCTTGTCGGCGGGGGCGAGTCCGGTCGCGGAGACCAGCCGCCGGGCGACATCGGCCCATTGGGCGTCGGTCAGATCCGGGTGACGGGGGTCGGAACGCACCGAGCACATCCACACCGGCCGCTCGGGTGCCCGGGAGCCGATCCGCGCGGCCGGTTCGTCCAGCACACCGCCGCCGAGGACCTCCCGCAGGTCGCCGAACAGGGGCAGCTGCCTGTCGGCACCGCGGTAGTCGGCGTCGATCAGACGGGGGCGCAGCCGATGGTGGGAGTCCTCCGGCCCGTAGAGGGCGGGAATCAGCGCGGCCGTGGTGGCGGCGCGCTGCAGACGGGCGATCACGGCGTCCCCTCTCGGACGGGCGGTGGGGCCAGGTGGGTGCGCCGGCAGGAGGAAGAATCCGCGGATCCGACGGTTTGGCCCGGCCGCAGAACGGTGCTAGACGAAGGGGTTCTCGGTCGGCCGGTCGGCGTCTGCGGCGGCCTCCAGTAGCTCGGGCAGGTCGCCCGGCTCGCAGGAGCGCTGGTCGATCCACCAGCCGGCGCGGGTGATCGTGCGCGCCTGGTCCTCGATCCGTTCCCACTCGGGCTCCGGCATGCCGGAGTCGACGACGAGTGCGGTGTAGGCGGCGGCGAGGACCTGGTGGCGGCAGCGCACGCCCCAGGCGATGCCCCGCTCGGTGCCCTCCAACGGCGGCATCCGGAACTGCGCGGACCAGGCTTCCGACTCGGCTTGCTCGGCGGCGCGCTTGGCCTCCAGCCACGCCGCCTTGTCGGCTTCGTCGCCGTCCTTGGCGGCCCGCCAGCAGTCGGTGCAGTCCTGCCTGGCGAGCCAGTCGGCGAACCCGGCCCGGCGGTCGGCCGGGCGGTTGCCGAGGTCCCGCTCGCTCACGTGGCCACACGAGTGGGTGATCTGCCAGACCTTCTTCACGGCCATGCGCTCTGCTCCTTGATGGTGGGGGTGGGGTGATCAGCGGGCGTGGGCGTAGGCGATGCGCGGGTCGACCGCTGCCGGAGGCGGACTCACGGGGGTGGCGGGCGCCTTGAGCGCGGCCTCGTCGACGCGGAATTTGTGCGTGGTGAACGCCTGCTGAGCCGGTGCGCGGAGGGCGGCGATCTCCTCGGCGAGGCCGGGCATCATCGCCACCTGGAGGTTGGACTGCTGCAGGTCGACCGTGATGCGGGCCACCGAGTCGAGGGTCTCGGCCCGGGTGCCGGGAGGGGGCAGGTAGACGTCCAGGCCCGGGTGGTGGCGCCAGCCCTCGCTGGACAGGGCGCAGTCCCCGACGCTGAGGTAGTGGTCTCCGGCGGCGCCGACGATGCCCAGGGTCGGGTGCTCGGCGAAGGCGATCTCCGGTTCGGCCTCCGGCGCCGGGGTGCGCTCCGGTTCGACGGTGGCCGGCCGTTCCTGGGTCTGTGCGTGGCTGCTGGCGTTCTCGGGGGCCAGGGGCATGTCGGTGTGGACGCGGTAGCCGGCGCCGGTGAGGAGCTTGGCGGCCCAGGCGGCGCGCTCGGGGGCTTCGCGGTGCTGGTCGGTCAACGCGTACAGGTGGGGACTGCCTGGCAGTTGCCGAAAGTCGAGGCGCTCCAGCATCCATTGGGCTGCGGCCGACTTGGTGGGCAGAGAGGCGATGATGCCGTGGTTGGGGTGGCGCCCGATGGCGACGTCGGGAAGGGCGTGAGGGGCTTCGGCAGGCACGACGGGACTCCGCTTCGAGGTGGTGCTGATGGTCGGAGGCGGGCGCGGTCTGTGGGTGGTGGGCATGAGCGCTCCTTTGCGGGCGGGCAGGTCAGCGGTGAGGAGCGGCGGTGCGGGCAGCGGGTACGGCGGCGGGACGTACGGCCTCCAAGGGGTGGCCGGTCGGGGTGCGCGCGGCGGCCGGGGAGGTGGCGAGCGCGGCGGCTGCCCGGGCGTCGAGGCGGTCGGCCGCGCCGCGCACCGCAGGGCGAGCAGGTCCTGGGTGGGGGGTGTGGCGGTCGGCGAGGTCATCGCGCATCGCCCGGACCTCGCGGACGTAGCCGTCGGCCATGTCCGCGAGGTAGCGCAGGCGCGCGGCGTAGTAGGGATCGGCGGCGCCGCCCAGCCCCTCCCACCAGGAGGCGGTCTCGTGGAGAGCATCGAGGACTTGGTCCATGACGCCGTCGCCGGGAGCGGTGAGCTCGCTGAGCGCGGCCACCATCTCCTGGGTGTGAGTGGACGAAGCGATGGATTCGCCAACCTGGGCCAGCGGCAGGGACGGTAGTGCTGTGGGCGGCACGGCAAGGACGGGCAGACCGGCCGCGTCTTCGACGCCGTAGCCGGCGGACTGGAGGCGGCCGACGGCCCCGGCAACGGCGGTCCGGCGCTCCTCGGGGTCGACCATGGCGGCCGGGAGGCGGTAGTAGGTCTCGTGCAGCCGGCCGGCGGCGACGAAGCCGGCGCGGTGGAGTACTGACTCGGCACCCGCCCGGCGGGCCTGCACCTGCTGGCGGGTAGGGACGCCGATCCGGTCGAGGTGCTCGTCGACCACGGCGAGCATCGGCCCGACGGCGCCGCCGTGCTCTTCGTTCACACCGCCCACATCGCTGTCGTACAGCTCTTCGAACTCGCGGCCCGGCCCCTCCCGGGTCACGAACCAGCCGCTGATCGCCTCGCGGTGGTAGCGAGGGGTGATGAACAGGATGGCTTCATCGGGCAGTTCGGCCTCGATGTACCTGGTGGCCGTGTACGGGATGCCTCGCGCTGCCAGCGGCGTGGTGATGTCGGGGAACGGGCCGGACGTCGTCGGGGTGAGGGGAGCCGCCTGGCCGGCGTGATGGATGGAAGTGCGGACGCCGGTGGCGGTCTCGGTGAACCGGACGACCAGCTGGCTGGGGTGCATGGAACGGTCCTGTCATGGACGGGGCCTGGGGCCCAGTGGTGGGGGCGCACCGATGGTGTCGCGAGGCGGGGGTTTGGACGGGCCGGGAACTGCTGCTACGGCCTCCGGGGGTGGAGCCGGTGCGAGCCGCTGCGGGGCCGGGTGGTTATCGCGATTCCTGGACCGGCGGGCGCTCGGACATGCGGAAGTCGGTGTCGTAGAGCCGGCGTTCGCTCGGGTGGAGGAGGTGCTGGACGATGAAGGACAGGCCCGCGACCTTCCATAGACCCCGACCACGGGGGAGCGCTGCGATGGCCTGGGCTTCGACGCCGGTGAGGCCGAGCAGGGCCATGGAGTCTGTGATCTGGTCCGGCTCCTGCCGGTAGGTGATCCGGGTGCTGCAGTCGGCGAGCAGGCCCTCGGCGAGGACGCGCCCGCGCGATCCGGCGTCACCGGCGGACAGCAGGTCGGAAAGCCGGTGGAGGATCAGCAGATTGGCGATGCCCAGGCCCCGGCTCAGCTTCCACTGCTGCTGCATGCGCTCCAGCAGGCCGACGTGCCGCATGATCCGCCACGCCTCGTCGTAGATCACCCACCGGCGGCCGCCGGCGGGGTCGGCGAGCGCGGACTCCATCCACGCGCTCGCGCAGGTCATGGCCAGGACCAGGGCCGTGTCGTCGCCGCTGCTGCCGAGCCGGGACAGGTCGATGGACAGCATCGGCGCGTCCGGGTCGAATGCCACCGTGGAGGGCGCGTCGAACATTCCTGAGAGGTCGCCGTGGACGAGCCGGCGCAGGGCGTGGGCCAGGTCGTCGACGGCGCGGCCGAGGCCGCCGGCGTCCTCGCCGAGGGCGGCGTCCAGGCGCTCGGGGCGGCCGAGGGCGTGGGCGATGTCGCCCAGGAGCGGCACCGTTCCCGCCGCCTCGGCCTCGGCGACGGCCAGGTCCAGGGCGACGTCGAGGCCGGTGTGCTCCATCGGCAGCAGGTCGCGCTTGAGCACGGTGGCCGCCAGGCTCGCCAGCAGCAGGAGGCGCCGCTTGCGGACCTCGCCGGTCCAGTCCTCCTCGCTCACCCCGGCCGGGCGGGCGGGCGCGTCCAGGGGGTTCAGCTTCCCAGGCAGGCCGGGGCCGAGCGCGATGGTCTGGCCGCCGAGGGCCTCGGAGAGAGCGGACCACTCGCCCTTCGGGTCCGACGGGATGTAGATCTTGTAGCCGTGGGCGATGGACCGCATGGCGATGGACTTGGCCAGCGCCGACTTGCCCATGCCGATCACTCCGCACAGGACCGCGTTGGGGTTGGTGAACCCCTCGATGCGGCCGGAGTTGTAGAGGGTGAACGGGTCGAAGCAGAAGGAGCCTTCGGCGTGGAGGTCACGGCCGACGAAGACCCCCTCGGCGCCGAGGCCGGCCTCCGCGAGGAAGGGGTAGGCGCCGCCGGCGACGGCGGTGGTCATGCGGTGCTTGGGCAGGCGGAGCCGGCCGCCGCGGGCGGACGCCGGTCCGGGCCGTCCGGACGCCGGGTAGGTGGCCTGGAGCGCGGGGTCGAGGCCCTCGAACTCCCGGCGCGCGGTAGGGGCCTGGGCGCGGCGGGCCTTGCTGCGGGCTTCGGCGAACTCGGCGCGGGCGGCGCGCTGCTGGGCGCGGGTGGTTTTGCGGGGGACGAACAGGGGGCTGGCGGTGGCGCGGTTCCTGGGCATGATCACGGATTCCGGGGTCAGTGGCGGACGAGGCCGGTGAAGGGGGAGTGCAGGTCGGCGGGGGTGGTGCGGCGGCGCATCAGCTGGGCGGCCTCCTGGTGGCGGCGGCAGATCGACAGCTGAGGGGCGCCCTCGGGCCGGCGGCCCCGGCATGCCTCGGCGTCGGGCACTTCGCCGCTGCCCGGCCGGGGAGAGGAGTGGTAGGCGGCGTGGAGGTGTTCGGCGGCCTGCCACAGGCGGGTGCGCGTGGCCTTCAGGTGGTCGCCCTCGCCCGGCAGCAGCGGGGAGGTGCGCTGGGCGTGGGCGTCCAGGAGGCCGTGCAGCGAGACAACGTGTTCGTGGAGGGAGTTGAGTTCGGCCCGGGAGGCGACGAGCGGGCCTGCGGGGACGTTCAGCGCGCGGTGGAAGTCGATCGCGGCGGTCGCGTAGGGGACGAAGTCCTGCGCGGTGGCGGTGGTGGCCGGCATCGGGGTGCTCTTTCGGAAGGGAGGCGGGCCGGCATCAGACGGCGAGTGCGAAGGGGAGTGCGCAGGCGGTGAAGGCCTCGGCCTGCTGCCAGGTGAGCGGGCGCAGGTCGAGCTGGGCGCCGACGGCGGCGGTCTCCACCACCGCGCACGCGGCGCGCAGTTCCTCCTCGGTGTCGGCCGAGACGGTCAGCAGGCCGGTCAGGGCGACGTCGGCGTGGCCGGCGATCAGCTGCCGCTCGCGGGCCTGGATGTCCTGGTACTCCACCGAGTCGGCCTCGGAGGCGACCTGGCCCTTGCGAGCGCGCTCGGCCGAGTCCGCGATCACGCTGGCCTTCTTGCGCTGCACGTCGCGCATCGCGGCGTCCAGGTCCTTCGGCTCGTAGGCCAGGGAGACCGTGCGGCGCACGCCGGAGGCGAACATCACCTGGTGGAGGAAGCCGGGGCTGGTCTCGGTGCGGGGCCAGTTCTCCACCCAGTAGGTGGTGTGGTGCGCGGAGTCGGTCGAGATGTGGTCGGCCTTCTCCACGACGACCACCGGGCCGGCGGCGGCCGGGTCGGCGGCGGGGCGGCCGTCCTCGGACCAGCGGTCCAGCGCGGCGAGGGACGTGGGGTCGTAGGCGGTGCGGGCGACGGCGGCGATCTCGGTGGCGGACAGCCAGCCGGTCGGGTTGAGGCCCGCGGTGCGGGCGGCCTGCTCGAAGGCGGAGGTCAGCTGGGCGAGCACGCTGAAGGCTCCGGTGAGCCCTCCGCCGGCCTGGTTGATGAGGCGCCGGGAGGCCTTGAAGTCCAGCGCGATGGCGACGTAGGACTCGTGCGGGGCGGCGGCCGGGCCGGCGCCCCGGATCAGTTCGCCGTAGAGGGCGCCGGCCAGCGGGGCGTCCGGCCTGGCGTGCTCCTCCCAGTACCGGCGAAGCGCGTCACCGGAGTCGGGGACGGTGCGTTCGATCACCTGGATCCGGGCGACGTGTCCGGTGCGGGCGAGCGCCGCCAGCGCGCGGCCCCATCCGCCCACGTTGGCGTTCTGGGTGCCGGGGTCGAGCAGGGCGTACGCGCGGGAGGAGACCTTGACGATCGCGGTGAGGGTGCCGGCGTGCGGGTCGTGGACGGCGCCGTAGCGGCGGTCCGGGGAGGTGACCACGCGCAGGCTGGCCCCGCTGCCGGGCAGGTGCAGCAGGCCCTCGCGCACCGGCCGGGAGGCGGGGCGGGCGAGCCAGACCAGCTGGCCCCGGGCACGGCGCAGCGCGTACCGGACGGCGATCGGCGCCCAGTCGGCCAGGGTACGGCCCCGGTAGCGGATGAAGACGAACGCGCCGACAGCGCCCCACAAGGGAACGAGCTGGAGAGCGCCGACGACACCGCAGGTGACGAGGACGGCGAGCAGCAGCAGGCCGGTGGCCGAGACGGTGATCAGCTGCGAGGCGCTGAGGCCGAGGAGGATGCCGCGCTTAGAACGGTGGGGGAACTTGACCGGCACGGGGACGGCGTCGGGCTTCGGGACGGAGGGCATCGCTGGATTCCTTCGGCGGGGGAAGCGGGGGTGGGGCCCGGGGCGGGGCGGCAAACGCGGCCCCCCCCCGGGACAGGGGGGGTGCGGGGGGGCACCGCCCCCCGGGGCGT
>NZ_JBFBDO010000020.1:45461-90230 GCF_040683335.1 Kitasatospora sp. NPDC093806 | reverse complement strand
GTTTCCCTTCGGGGGGGGCCGCGGGGGTGGGCCCCGGGTCGGCCCGCAAACGGCGGCCCGACCCGGGTACTGGTGCGGTCAGGGAGGAACCGGACGCCGGGGGCTGGTCCGGGAAGACGAACCGGATCGAATCCGGTGCGGACGTCCCGGCCGGAGGCGGTCCGCCGACCGATGCCCCTTCCGGAGCCGGAGCCGGAGCGGCGGGTGGGGCGGTCGGCGACGATGCGGGCGAACCCGTACTCGGCGGCGCGACCGTACCGCCGGTGAAGAACCCCCGAGTGCTGGGCGCGGCCGAGGCGTCCGGTGCGTTGGCGTCGGCCTGCGGCTGTCCGCCGGGGCCAGAGCCGGAGCCGTCGGAGCTGGACGGGTGATCAGGACGGGGAGGCCGGGCCGGGTGACCAGGGCGCGTCCGCGGTCGCCGGGTGCGTTGGGGTCCTCGCCGAAGCGGAAGGTTGTCGGCTGCTGCGCGGGGCCGGCGTCGATGCCCTCCTTGCTGAAGCGACCGGTCGGGTCGATGCCTCCGGTGCCGCCGCCCTCCGTGCCGGGGACCTGGCTGGGCCCCTGCGGCGCCGGGGCGCCGGTGCCCATCTGCATGGCGAGGTTTCCGGCGGTCTTCGCAGCGCCGGCGGCGACCGCCATGCCCGCGACGCCGGTGCGGTGGAGGTCGTCGTGGCCGCCGCTGTCGGTCGCCCAGTGGACGAACTTGTAGACGGCGTACGGGCACAGCAGGACCAGCGCCATGATGACGATGCCGGCCATGGCGTCGGACAGGGCGCCGAGCCCGTCCTTGGCGTCGGTCTTGCCGATCGCGGAGACGCCGACGAGGAACACCACGGTCATCAGCAGTTTCGACACGACCAGGGTGGCGGTGGCCTCGATCCAGCCGCGCCGCCAGCGCTTGGCGACCTCCCAGCCGCCGCCGGCACCCGCGAACGCGGCGAGCGCCACCAGGACCAGGACACCGACCTTGCGGGCGACCATCACCGCCCAGTAGAGGAACGCGCCGACCGCACAGCCGACCGCGACGAGCGCGGGGATCGCCCAGCCGAGCGGGAACATCGCCCCGAGCTGGGACACCTTCACCAGGCGCCGGATCGCGTCGTCGACCGAGGTGTTCGCGGCTTTGAACAGCCCGGCCGACAGCGCGTCGACCACGGTGACGGCCACAGCCGTGAAGCTGATCGCGCCGAAGGAGAACAGGACACCGGTCATGGTGCCCCAGGCGGCCTGCGCGAGCGCGCGCTCGTCGCGCCGCCAGGCGGCCAGGATCAGCTGCGCGCAGAACGTGCCGACGGTCAGAATCAGGCCGATCGGCAGGATCAACTGGTAGTTGTCCCGGAACCACGGCGCCGACAGGTCGATGGCGGTGGTCTGGTCGACCGCGCGCGAGGCCAGGTCGACGGCGCCGGCCGCAAGCTCGCCCATGCTCTTGGCGATCCACGCGCCGATGCCGTCGGTGATCGACTTTCCGGGGTTGGAGGCGAAGCTGACCGCGTCGACCACGGTGCAGACCTGGCTCATCAGGGGAATGTCGCAGACGCCCACGAAGGGCACCTCCTTCGTGGTGTCAGGGCGCGACGGACGGCATCACGCCGACCAGGGCACACGGGCGGTCAGGCCGGCACTGGACGGCGAGGGTGACCGAGCGGTCCTCAGCCCCGCCGTGCGGGGCCCCGTTCCAGGAGATCGACTGCCTGCCGGAGACGGTGACGGCATACACGTACGCCTGGGCGATCGCCCCCGGATCGGCCTGCAGCGCCCGGGTGAAGGACTCCGGGAAGTGCGCCTCGGCCGCGCTCGCGGTGGCGAACTGACCGGAGTCGGCCATCCGCCCCCACAGCAGCGGCGATGGCACCAGGCGCTCGACCGAATCGGCGTCCACGTAGCTGCCCTCGGTCGTCAGCCACCGGTGGAGGGAGGCCACCAGCTCGGGCTGCGAGGAGGAACGGGTGTCGTACGACCACAGTGCCACCGCCGCCGCCTTCCCGAACACGATCGGGTCGCGGGTATCCGGCGGCGCCAGCAGTGCCGCTGCCCGGCCGCCAGGCAGCGCCGACGGCGACTGCGGCGCCGAAGCCGCTGTCGAGGGTGAACTCGGCTCGGGGGAAGCATGGTTGGAGGGTGCCCGGTCGTCGCGGGTGAGGTAGGAGAACAGCCCGGCCAGGGCGACGAGAGCCACCAGGGCCACGGTGCCCAGCAGCGCCCGGCGGCGCACGAGGGCGCCGCTGGACAGCCCGTTGCGGGAAGGGGAGGAGAGGGAACGTTTCTGCATGGTCACTTGACCTGGCTGCCAAGCGCGCTGAAGAACGCGACCACGCCGTTGGCCGCGCCGAGCAGCAGAGCGGCACCGGCACTGACGAGCACACCCTTCTTGCCGTTGGCCTCGGCCTGGTGGCCGCCGGAGTGGTGGCCCCAGGCCCACACCCCGGCGCTCACGGCGAGCGCGCCGACGACCGCGATGATGCCGAACAAGTTCAGGCTGCCCATGACCTGCTTGAGCACGGAGAGGCCGGGCAGGCCGCCCTCGTTGGGGGTGATCCCCGGGTCGTAGGCGAGCTGGGTGACCGCGTCGGCCAGGTACGACAAGACGAACTCCAGGAGGGAATGCGGGCACGCAAAGGCGCGCCGAAGGGAAAAGGGGGAGAGGGAGGAGAGAAGCGCCGGTCAGAGGACTCGGCGGGCAGCGAGGATCGCCGGCTGCCAGGAGGCGAGGGTCGAGACCTTGACCACGTCACCGGTCTTGGGCGCGTGCACGACCAGCCCGCCGCCGATGAACATCCCGACGTGCTCCGGAACGGCGGCCGTCCCGCGGGTGAACAGCAGGTCGCCCGGCTTCAGGGCGCCGGCGGAGACGGCCGTGCCCTCGGCGACCTGCGTGTAGGTCGTGCGGGTCAAGGCGACCCCGGCGGCCTTGTAGGCCCCCTGCATGAGCGAGGAGCAGTCGCAGCGGCCCACCGGGTCCGCGCCGTGCGAGTCGGCGCAGGAGCCGCCCCACTGGTAGGGCGTGCCGAGCTGCCCGAGCGCCCAGCGGATCGCGGCCTGCACCTGCGGCGGCGCGTCGGCCGGGATCACGTACCCCTCGGGGAGGGTGCCGGGCGGGATCGTCCCGAAGTTGCTCCCGTCGCCGCCCGTAGTCGAGCAGCCACCGGCAGCCGGCGCACCCGCGGTGGAGGTGGCGCTCGCGGACGGGCTCGTGCCTGGGCCCGGCAGCGCGGTCGAGCCGGCGCCGGGGTCGGTGAGCAGCGGGGCGATGGCCTGCTGGAGCGCCGTCGCCAACGGCTCCCACTTGGCGTAGGCGTCCGGGAAACCGGAGCGCTGCACCGCCTGGGCGGCCTGGGTGACCGTCATCGACTCCCAGCCGGCAACCTGCTTGAGCCCCTCGAAGAACTTCGTCGAGGCGTACACCGGCTGCATGATCTGCGCGGCCGTGCCCCAACCCTGTGAAGGGCGTTGCTGGAACAGCCCCAGCGAGTCCCGGTCCCCGTAGTCGATGTTGCGAAGACCGCTCTCCTGGAGCGCGGTCGCCAGCGCGACGACCTGCCCGCGCACGGGGACGTGCATCGCGATACCGGTGGCCTGAATGACCTGGGCGTTGGGAATCTGCTCGTCCGGCTTCTCCAGCCCGGCCACGCCCGGGCCGCTGAGCGGGCTGGAACCGTTCAGGATCGCCTTGACCTGCTGGGCGACGGCGGAGGTATCCACCGCCTGCGCATCGCCGCCGGGAATGCAAGAGGCGGAGGCGCTCCCGGCGGCGACGACCACGATCGGAAGGGCCAAGACCAGCGGGCCGGCGGCGACGAGGCTCACCAGGGCGCCCGCGGACTTCCTCATCGGCGCCGCCGTTCAGCCGGGTGGGCGGCGGGGGCCGGGCCGTCGAGGCATGGCTGTGCCAGGGCATGCTGCATCGCAGCGGCTCCTCGGGGTTCGTAGGAGACGCGGTGCCGGCCTCTCGTGCGAAGAAGTCGCCGGCACCGCGCCGGTGGTGAAACCGCCTCTCAGGGCGGGCCCGGGTCAGGGGAGTTGGTAGCTCCCGGACGCCGGTCTCGGGTCACGCGCGGCAGCCGGCCGCGCTCGTAATCTCAGCCGGAACACGGGGGTCTCCTGAGGGCGGAAAGAGTGTAGGGGCAGGTCCGCCCGGTACCCCGCTGGACGAGACAACGGGTACCAACACGGGCCACCTCGGGTCGAGTTGACCTCCTGCCCGGTTGGCATGGCGAGACAGTAGACGCGAAGTCCGGCCGCACCAAACAGCCCCTCACCAGGCCGGACCACGCTCACGCCGTCGTTAGGCCCGGCCGGGAATCACGGCTACCGTCCCGGCCATCCCCGCTCCCGGCAGCAGCCGCCGGGCGCCGCCGGAAGCGGGCCCTGCCCTGCCCTGAGAGAGGCCCCCATGAGCAGCTTCACCCTCCACCGAGGCGACGCCCTCACCGTCCTGAAGTCCCTGCCCGACGAGTCCGTGAACGCGGTCATCACCGACCCTCCGTACAACAGCGGCGGGCGCACCAGCTCCGAGCGCACCAGCCGCGACGCCCGCGCCAAGTACGTGACGTCCAACAGCGCCCACGACCTCAAGACCTTCCCCGGCGAGAACCGCGATCAGCGCTCTTACCGCTCCTGGCTCACCGAACTCCTCACCGAGGCGTACCGGGCGAGCACCGAGCACTCGGTGGCGATCGTGTTCTCCGACTGGAGGCAGGAACCCACCACCAGCGACGCGCTCCAGATGGCCGGCTGGACGTGGCAGGGCACCATCCCGTGGATCAAGCCCGCCAGCCGGCCCCGCAAGGGCGGCTTCAAGCAGTCCGCCGAGTTCATCACCTGGGGCGTCAAGGGCACCCTCGACCACAGCCGCGCGATCTACCTGCCCGGCCACTTCATCGCCAGCCAGCCCCGCAAGGACCGGGTCCACATCACCCAGAAGCCGCTGGAGATCATGCAGCAGCTCGTCCAGATCTGCCCCGAAGACGGTGTCGTCCTCGACCCCTTCACCGGCAGCGGCTCCACCGGCGTCGCCGCCCTGCGCGAAGGCCGGCGGTTCCGCGGCATCGAGCTCAGCCTGCACTACGCCGAGATCGCTGAGCAGCGGCTGCGCGCCGAGCTGGCCCCGGACGACCTCGTCCTCGCCGGTCCGGAGGCGTGACATGAGAGCCTCCGGGCGCCGCAAGCACGAAAAGGGCGGCCGGGGCCTCATGCCCCAGCCGCCCTTCTCCGTCCGTCAGGACTCCTCGACCGCCCGCCGGATCAACGGCGTCGCCTTCTCCACGTCCGCCGACGATGTGATCCGCACCTCCAGGTCACCGGTCCCCAGATGCCCGATGCCGCGCACGTCCCGGGTGAAGCCCTCCTCCAGCCTCACCGTGTCCGGGGTCAACCGCAGGTACATCAGCAGGGCCTGGTGACCTGGGCGGAACACGACGGACGCCACGTTCAGCATCCGCCGGTAGGCGACGTAGTGCTTGAGCACCACCACCTCTAGGTCGCTTGCCGCGGTCAGCACCTCGTCCAGTTCGCTGTATAGCTCCAGCAGGCACCCCGGCACCTCCAGCTGCGAGACCTGTGCCGGTATCCGTGCCGCCTCCGGACCGTCATCCCCAGCCCCGGCCGGATCGGCCGGCATCGGCAAGGCGGGGGCGGTGGCACCCGGGACTGTCTCGACCAGCTGCAGCGTCAGCAGGTCCGGGCCGAATACCCGGTAACGCACGAGGTCCACCCGGTGGTCCCGTTGGTGAAGCGAAACGGCGGCCCGGTCGTGGCGCGAGAACTCGGCCGCGACGCAGATAGCGCGGCGCCGCCGCCAGTCGATCGCCTCCGCCACGTCAGCCCCCAGGCGTCTGCGCACCAGGGCCTCGAACTCGTGTCGGTGCGCCAACAGCCAGCTCAGGTAGGACGTCGCCTGCGTGATCACCCCTGCATCCCGGCCGCGCTTGAACTCGATGACGACTGGCACGCCGTTCTCGTCCAGCCCCAGTGTGTCGATCCGACCCTGGTGCCAGGGCCCCGTCGGGTATTCCGATGCCAGGAAGCGCACCCCCAGCATCGGCCCCAGCGCCTCCTCGACTCGGCGCTGCAATTCCTTCTCCCGCGTCACCGTCGAGCCCTGCAGCTCGACGTCTCGGCCATCGACACCCCGTCGGAACACCTTCAGATCGGTCACCCACGCCCCCTTCACGCGACCGTACGGAGAGACCAATCGCGAAGAGGATTGCAGTATTCCTCTTTCCGGTGTCCTCGGCTGCGGGCTGCGCGCTCTCTGATCCGACGTCCAGAGAGCGCCAGTTGACCGCGTCAATCGACCCGCCCCCGGAGACGTCCACGCGCAACTGGACAATGCGGTCCCTGCGACGTCGGGCGGTCTCGTCCGGGTCGTACTGAACCGCATTCCGGGCCTTTCCGAGAAGGCGATCGTCGCGCTGGAGTGCTTCGGTCGCGTCCGCGATGCCTGGATGGGTCTACGGGTATGCAACTCCCGCTGCGAGTGTGACGTCCCTTGTTGCGCGTCAGCTCGCCTGCGGTCTCGGCCGAGCTGTCGACGCGACGGCGGCGGCGACCACGGCGATGACGGCCAAGGCGGTGAAGAGTGCCGGGTACCCGCCGAGGAACGGGACGAGTGCGGAGGTGGCCCAGGGGGCCAGGGCGCCGGCGATGGTGGCCGGGGCGGCGAGCAGAGCGCTGAGGCGGCCGTATGAGGTGGTGCCCCAGCGGTCGGTGACGGCGGTCGCCTGGAGAAGGGTGAGGTTGCCGCGGATGGTTCCTGCCAGGATCGCGATGGCGATGAGGAGCACGGTGGGGCCGGGGACTGCCGCGAGGAGTGCGGTCGTGGCGCCGCTGGCGCTGATGAGGGCGACCGTGCGCACCGTGACGCTGGTGTGGCGGGCGAGGGTGGCGTAGAGGGTTCGTCCGAGGGTCTGGCCGAGGCCGCCGAGCCCGAGTGCCCAGGCGGCGGTGGTGGAACCGACGCCGCGCTCCAGGAGGAGTGGGATGAGGTTGAACACCACGCCGTACATGGCGAAGCCGGAGAGCGTGAACGCCACTGCGGCGAGCAGGAATTGACGTGTGCGAGCCGGATCGTCCGGTGTCGAAGCGGGGTGCTTCGTGGCCGTGTGCGGTCCGGCGGGAGGCCAGGGGTGACGCAGTGCCAGGGCGTGGAGGGGTACGGTGACGGCGGCGAGCGCTGCCGCCAGAACGAGGTAGGTGGTGCGCCAGCCGAACTGGTCGGCGAGGACGGCGGTGATGGGCGCGAAGACGGTGGAGGCGAGGCCGCCGGCCAAGGTGACGGTGGTGAGTGCCCGGACGTGCTGGGGCTGGTGCCAGCGGGTGAGGGCGGCGAAGGCGGGCTGATAGAAGGTGGCGGCCATCGCGGCGCCGGCCAGCAGCCAACTCCCGAAGAACAAGGGTAGGTTCGGAGCGGTGGCGATGCCGATGAGCGCGAGGGCACCGACGACCGAGCCTGTGGTCATCACGGTTCGGGGACCACGCCGGTCGATGATTCGGCCGACCGTGATGCCGACGAGGGCGGAGACGAGCAGGGCTGCGGTGAAGGCGGACGTCGTCTGCGCCGTGGTCCAGCCGGTGTCCGCCGTGATGTGGGGGGTGAGGACTGGGAAGGCGTAGTAGACGATTCCCCAGCTGGTGATCTGGGTGACGCACAGGGCTGGCAGGGCGGCGCGGGGCCGCGACCGGGTGGCTGCTCCGGTAGCGGCCCCGCTCAGGCGGGTGCTGGTCACCGTGAGGTCAGCAACTCTCGGCGGCGGGGGCGGGCGCCCGGAGGCCGATGCTCAGCACCTGCGGTGCGACCGGGACGGAGCAGCAGCCACCGCCGCTCTGGGCGGCGTCGGGCTCGTCGAACAGGCCGGCTCCGCCGCAGACGCCGGTCTCGGGGAGGGTGAGCTCGACCCGGGCGGCGGCCTCGTGGTCGCCGGCGAGGGCGGCGGCAACCGAGCGGACCTGCTCGTAGCCGGTCATCGCGAGGAACGTCGGCGCGCGGCCGTAGGACTTCATGCCGACCAGGTAGACGCCCTCTTCGGGGTGGGCGAGTTCGGTGGCGCCGTGCGGGTAGACGGTGCCGCAGGAGTGCTGGTTGGGGTCGATCAGCGGGGCCAGGGCGGTGGGCGCCTGGAGACGCTCGTCGAGGCCGAGACGGATCTCGGAGAGGAAGGAGAGGTCGGGGCGCAGTCCGGTGAGGACGATGACCTGGTCGACCGGCTCGCTGCGGCGGCCGTCCTCCGCGACCAGGACCAGCTGCTCGCCGTCGGCCTCGACGGCGGCGGTGCGGAAGCCGGTGAGGGCGGTGGCGTGGCCGTCGTCGACGGCCTGCTTGGCGCGCAGGCCGAGCGCGCCGCGGGCGGGGAGCTGGTCGGCCTCGCCGCCGCCGTAGGTCGACCCGTTGATGCCGCGCCGCAGGACCCACACCGCGTGGGTGCCGTCCTCGTCCTTGGCGAGGTCGGCGAGGTAGGCGAGGGCGGTGAAGGCGGAGGCGCCGGTGCCGACGACGGCGGTGCGCTTGCCGGCGAAGCGTGCGCGGACGACGGGGTCGGTCAGGTCGGGGATGCGGTAGGTGATCCGGCCGTCGGCGGCGCGCTCGCCGAGGGCGGGCAGGCCGTTGGCGCCGAGCGGGTTGGGGGTGGACCAGGTGCCGGAGGCGTCCACCACCGCCCGGGCGAGGATCCGCTCCTCGCGGCCGTCGGCGTGCTCGACGTGGACGGTGAAGGGCTGCTCCGCGCGGCCGGAGTCGACGATCCGGTCCCGCCCGGCGCGGGCGACGCCGGTGACGCGGGTGCGGTAGCGGACGCGCTCGCCGAGCGCGTCGGCGAGGGGCTGGAGGTAGAGCGTCGCCCAGTCGCCGCCGGAGGGGTAGACGGCGCCGTCGGGCCGGACCCAGCCGGTGGGGGTGAGCAGCTTCTCGGCGGCGGGGTCGATCACCTCGGCCCAGGGGGAGAAGAGGCGCACGTGCGCCCACTGGCGAACGGCCGCGGCCGCGACGGGGCCGGCCTCCAGGACCAGCGGCTCGATGCCGCGCTCGATCAGGTGGGCGGCGGCGGCCAGCCCGATCGGACCTGCGCCGACGACGATGACGGGCAGGTCGGCGGGGGTGTTCTCGCTCATCGCGGTTCTCCGGGGTCGGGAGCGGAAGGCGGCGGGTGGGGTGGCCCGGCTATGGCGTGGGCCCCGCTCGCTGATTCGACGTTTGTCGATGCGCTTTGAGCTTGCCGCTCGCATCGACAGATGTCAACATAGACGCATGTCGAATCTTGAGCTGATCGAATCGCCGGTCGTCGAATCCGGTGTCGTGCCATGCTGCCCGCCCGTCACCTCGGCGGCACTTTCCGAGGTCGACGCCGTCAGGATGGCCGCGATGTTCAAGGCGCTGTCCGACCCGGTGCGGCTGCGGCTGTTCTCGCGCGTCGCCTCGCACGAGGGCGGCGAGGCCTGCGTGTGCGACATCCAGGACGTCGGTGTCTCCCAGCCCACCGTCTCCCATCACCTCAAGAAGCTTCGTGAGGCCGGCCTGCTGGCCTCCGAGCGGCGCGGCACCTGGGTTTACTACCGGGTCGAGCCCGCGGTTCTCGCGGCGATGGCGAGCCTGCTGTCCACCACGTCGCGCTGAATCGCGCGGACCTCGGCAGGGCAGGGGGCTTTCGTCGGCCCTTATTATCGACTATCGTCGATTATCGATGAATGAGTCGAACTGCACCAGTCCCACCGTCGATGCGGAGGCCGCGCAGACGTACGCGTCCTGGTTCAAGGCGCTCGCCGACCCGACACGGATCCAGCTGCTGCACCTCCTGGCGACCACCCGTAGGCCCATGAGCGTGGGTGAGATCGTCGAGAACTCCTCGGTCGGACAGTCCACCGTCTCCCACCACCTGAAGGTCCTGGCCGGTGTCCGCTTCGTCCTGGCGGAGAAGCAGGGCACCTCGACCCAGTACGAGGTCAACCGCGCTTGCCTGCGCGCCTTCCCCGACGCCGTCCGCACGATCCTCGGCGAGCGCGACCCCTGGGACCCCTGCGACCCCCGTACCTCCTGACCAGCGCGGAGCCGGCCATGCACCACGGCAGCATCACGATCGCGCCGCTCACCGCCGACCATGCCGTACAGGTCCTCGCGATCTACCAGGCCGGCATCGACGGCGGCAACGCCACCTTCGAGACCACCGCCCCGACCTGGGAGCAGTTCGACCGGGCCAAGCCGGCGGGCCACCGCTTCGTCGCCCTCGACGAGACCGGTCGCACGCTGGGCTGGGTGGCGGCGAGCCTGGTCTCCGACCGGTGCGCCTACGCCGGAGTGGTCGAGCACTCGGTCTACGCACACCCGGACGCCCAGGGCCGTGGCGTCGCCGGGCGACTGCTGGGAGCGCTGGTCGCCTCGACGGAGGCCGCCGGGATCTGGACGATCCAGTCCGGCGTCTTCCCGGAGAACGCCGCCAGCCTCGCCGTCCACGCCAAGGCGGGCTTCCGGGTCATCGGCACCCGTGAGCGCATCGGCCGACTCCACGGCATCTGGCGGGACGTCGTGCTGATCGAGCGCCGCAGTCCGACGATCGGCTGACGCTCCGGCAGCCCAATCGGGTGCCGTCAGCGCACGAGGGCGACGATCTCGGCGACGGCCTGGCGTGCGGTGCGGCCGACGCCGATGAGGGTGGCGGAGGCGGGGCCGGTCCAGTCGCCGTAGCCGACCAGGTGGATGCGGGGGTCGGTGGCGGCGCGGGTGCCGATGGTGGCGATCCGGCCGCGTTCGCCGGTGCGCAGGCCGAGCGGGGCGAGGTGGGCGAGCGCCGGGCGGAAGCCGGTGCACCAGATGATGGTGTCCGCGGGCCACACCTCTCCGTCCGGCCAGCGTGGGCCGTCGGGGGTGAGGGCGTCGAACATGCGGTGGTCGGTGAGGAGTCCGGCGGCGCGGGCGGCGCGTACCGGCTCGGTGGCGACGATGTCGCCGAGGTCGGAGATGCGCGGGCCGCCGTCTTGGACGCGGCGGGTGGCGATCTCGAACAGCGCCCGGCCGTCGATCTCGTCGGGGAGGAAGCGGGCCGGTCGGCGGGTGACCCAGCGGACGGCGGCCGCGTGCCCGGTGAGGTCGGCGGCGATCTGGGCGCCGGAGTTGCCGCCGCCGACCACGACGACCCTCCGGCCGGTGAAGTCGGCTGCCCGGTGGTAGCCGCTGGTGTGGAGCCGGCGGCCGGTGAACAGCTCGCGCCCCGGGATGGCGGGGACGAAGGGGCGGGACCAGGAGCCGGTGGCGCTGATCAGTGCCCGCGCGTGCCAGGTGCCGCCGTCGGTGCGGGCGAGAAGGCCCCCGTCGCCGGCGTCCGCCACCGAGGTGACGGTGACCGGCCGGTGGACGGGGAGTTCGTACCGCTTCTCGTACTCGGCCAGGTACTCGACGACGTGCTCGGCGTCCGGCCATTCGGCGCCGGGCCGGCCGGGCATCGGGCGGCCGGGCAGGGAAGAGTACGCGGCGGGGGAGAAGAGGCGCAGGCTCTCCCAGTAGTGCTGCCAGGCCCCGCCCGGTGCCGCCGCCGCGTCGAGGACGGCGAAGTCGAGTCCGGCGCGCCGCAGGTGGTACCCGGCGGCGAGGCCGGCCTGGCCCGCTCCGACGACGAGGACCTGGACGCGCCGGACCCCGCTCACTTCGTCCCGGCCGACGGGGTGCGGCGGTGGGTGAAGAGCAGTGCGACCAGGGCCAGGCCCACGATGCCGCCGATCAGCTGCATGCCGATGAAACCGGGCAGCGAGCCGGGTGCGATCCCGGCGAAGGTGTCGGTGAACGCCCGGCCGATGGAGACGGCCGGGTTGGCGAAGGAGGTGGAGGAGGTGAACCAGTACGCGGCGCCGATGTACGAGGCGACCGCGACGGGGGCGAAGCGAAGCTGTTCGGTCTTCGCGAGGCCGAAGATCAGCAGGATCAGGCCGGCGGTGGCGACCACCTCGCCCAGGAGCAGGTGCCCGGCGGACCGGTCGTGCGTGGACCACTTCACCAGCTGCTCGCCGAACATCGCGTCCGCGAGCACCGCGCCGCCGATCGCGCCCGCGATCTGCGCCGGCACGTACGCCGCGACCTCCCGCGGTCCGAGGCCCTTCGGGTCCTTGCGGCCCGTCCACCACTCGGCCAGGGTCACGACCGGGTTGAAGTGCGCGCCGGAGACGGGGCCGAGCAGGAGGATCAGGACCCCGAGGCCGAAGACGGTGGCGAGGGAGTTGGCGAGCAGTTGCAGCCCGACGTCCGTCGTCAGCTCGGTGGCCTGGATGCCGGATCCGACCACGACCGCCACCAGCGCGGCGGTGCCGACCAGCTCGGCGGCGGCCCGGTTCAGCAGCGGGACCGGGGGCGGTTCGACCGCCGGCGGCTCGTCGGGACCGTCGGTGACCTTCACGGGGACGGTCTCGGCTCTCGCCTCGGCTGTGGTGCTCAAGGACACTCCTCGTACAGGGCGGGGTGGCCGCCGGTGGGGCTGTGGGTCGGGTGGCTCAGCAGGACCGCTTGCGGCCCGCCGCCTCGCGGGCGGTGGCGGCCAACCCGGTGAGGTCTCCGGCCAGGGCTTCCAGGACCTCGGGCCGGACGGAATAGTAGGTGAAGCGTCCGCAGGGTTCGGTGTCCACGAGCCCGGCCTCCCGAAGGATCTTCAGGTGGTTCGACAGGTTGGTCTGTCTGGCCCCGGTCTCCTCCACGAGATGGGTCGTGCACAGTGCCTCGCGAGCGAGAAGCCGGACGATCTGCATCCGCAGGGGGTCGGCCAAGGCCTTCCATGTATCACTATCGACTGACGTCACCATGGGGTGATACGTTACCCGCCGCGGGGCCGCCTGACGAGCCCCCTCCCGGCTGCCACCGGGTTCGCCCCATCTGCCTCTCCGGTCACCGGGCGCGCGACCATCCGAACAACGCTGATCGTGCTCGCCGCGCGCCCGGCCGACGAGCGGGCCGACACTCTCTGATAGAGCTCGCGCCCGTCCGCGACGGACGAGGACACCGCTCCACCGCAAAAGGAAGATCCACTGATGACCACCGCGCCGATAGCTTCCGTGCTCTTCGTCTGCATCCACAACGCCGGCCGCTCCCAGATGGCCGCGGGCTTCCTCTCCCACCTCGCCGGCGACCGCGTCGAGGTTCGATCGGCGGGCTCCATGCCGGGCGACCGGGTCAACCCGTCCGCGGTCGCCGCGATGGCCGAGCTGGGCATCGACATCTCGGACCAGAAGCCGAAGGTGCTGACCACCGAGGCCGTCCAGTCGTCCGACTACGTGATCACCATGGGCTGCGGCGACGCCTGCCCGTACTTCCCCGGCAAGAAGTACCTGGACTGGAAGCTCGACGACCCGGCCGGCCAGGGCGTCGAAGCCGTCCGCCCGATCCGCGACGAGATCAAGGCCCTCATCGAGGGCCTCATCGCCGAGATCGACACCAAGGCCGCAGCAGCCGAGGAGAGCTGATCATCCACATGACCGCCAACGCCCAGCTCGGCGCCGACGTGCGCGACGTCGTCATCATCGGCTCCGGCCCAGCCGGCTACACCGCCGCCCTCTACACCGCCCGAGCCCAGCTCAAGCCGCTGCTCTTCGGCAGCTCGATCTTCGTCGGCGGCTCGCTGACCACGACGACCGAGGTCGAGAACTTCCCCGGCTTCCCCAACGGCGTCGACGGTCCCGACCTGATGACGAACATGCGGGCCCAGGCCGAGAGGTTCGGCGCCGAGATGGTCGACGACGACATCGTCGAGGTCGACCTCACCGGCGACATCAAGCTCCTCACCGACTCCGCCGGCACCGTGCACCGCGCCAAGACGGTGATCGTGGCCACCGGCTCCGGCTACCGCAAGCTCGGCATCCCCCGCGAGGACGAGCTGTCGGGCCGTGGCGTGTCCTGGTGCGCAACCTGCGACGGCTTCTTCTTCCGGGGCAAGGACGTCATCGTGGTCGGCGGCGGCGACACCGCACTGGAGGAGGCGACCTTCCTCACCCGCTTCGCCGCCTCGGTGACCGTCGTCCACCGCCGCGAAAGCCTGCGCGCCTCCAAGGCGATGCAGAGCCGGGCCTTCGCCGACCCGAAGATCACCTTCGCCTGGAACAGCGAGGTCGCCGCGATCCACGGCGACAAGCTCGTCTCCGGGGTGACCCTGCGCGACACCGTCACCGGCGCCGAGCGCGAACTCGCGGCCTCCGGCCTCTTCATCGCGATCGGGCACGATCCGCGCACCGAACTGTTCCTCGGGCAGCTGGAGGTGGACGGCAACGGGTACCTGAAGGTCGACTCGCCCTCGACGAGGACCAGCCTGCCGGGCGTCTTCGGAGCCGGAGACATCGTCGACCACACCTACCGCCAGGCGATCACCGCAGCCGGCTCCGGTTGCGCCGCGGCCCTGGACGCCGAGCGGTACCTCGCCGAGCTGGCCGATGGTAATCGAGGGGACGTCTGCGAAGGCGATGCGGCACTGGCGCTGGTTGGCGACTGAGGTTTCCAGAGTCGGGGCCGGCGGAGTGACAGTCTCGGTCCCGGCCCGCGTCCCTCGGCGGGAGTGGGGCGGAGCTGGACTGGCATCGACGTCGGAGGGCACGGGCGGGGTGGTCGGGCCGACATCGTGCGACCTCTCCAACGTGCCGCGTCGTAGAGCGATCCGGGGCCCTCGGTCGGGTGGGGGCCCCTTCGACTGGGGGAGTTGGAGGTAGGCGGGCAGGGCGTTCTTGGCCGTGTTCACTTCGATGGACCCGCCGATTTAGAGGAGATCTCATTTGGGGAGGCGTCGGGTGCAGATCAGAGCTGCTGCGATGCTGGCGAAGGCGGCGAAGTGGTCGGCCTTTCGTTCGTAGCGGCGGTGGAGTCGGCGGAAGCCGCCGAGCCAGGCCACGGTGCGTTCGATGACCCAGCGGTGCCGGCCGAGACGGTTGGAGGCCTCGATGCCGCGGCGGGCGATGCGGGCGGGGATCTGGCGTCGTCGCAAGTAGGAGCGGATGAAGCGGTGGTCGTAGGCTTTGTCGCCGTGCAGCTTGCCGGGTCTGCGCCGTCTCGGGCCGCGTCGTGAGCGGATCGGCGGGATCGCGTCGACGAGCGGGATCAGGGCCTGGCTGTCGTGGACGTTGGCCCCGGAGATCGCGAGCGACAGGGGTAAACCGGAACGTTCGGTGAGCAGGTGGATCTTCGACCCGTACTTGCCCCGATCGACAGGATTCGGACCCGTCAGCTCCCCCTTTTCAGGGCCGGCATGTTCACCGAGTCGACCGCGCACCTCGACCAGTCCAGCTCGCCGCGCGCGCCGAGCTCGTCCAGGACGACCCTGTGGAGTTTGGCCCACACCCTGGCCCTGCTCCACTCGGTGAACCTCCGGTGGGCAGTCGGTCCGGACGGGCCGAAACAGGGCGGCAGCTGGGCCCAAGTACACCCCGCCGTCGCCACGAACACGATCGCCGCCAGCACCTCCCGGTCACCGTAGCGGCGCCGGCCACCGCCCTGCGGCCGAGTCGGCGCCTCCGGCACCACCAACTGGAACAGCTCCCACAACTCGTCCGGGACGAGACGCTCCACGATCGTCACGCGGGCAGCCTACAAGCCCAAATGAGATGTCTTCTTAGGTGTGAGCGCAGACAGCGAGGCCGCGCTGGTCCGTCCGGGCATCGAAGTAACGGAGCACTCGACCACGCCGAGCGAGATTAGTTCTTAGCCATCTCAGTGCCTCAACCAGGAATATGCTGGGCTATCCTCGTCGTCTAGTATTCCAGGGTGCTTGATTGCGTAGCGTTCCATTGAAGCAACCGCTGCCACTCCCTGCCCGACCGCCTGCCCGACCCGGCGAAGGGAATTAACACGGACATCACCTGCAGCAAATACGCCGGGTAGGCTAGTCTCGAATGGGAGTTTTCCTCCGTAGGGCCTTAGGTAGATGTCGGTCTTTATGTAGCCACTTCTGTCTCGATCAATCTTCAGCTCACCTCGCCGGCGCCCGGATTGATTAGGGCAAAGCCACTTGGTATCCGGTGTCCCGCCGATGAGAATATAGGCAGAGGTCGCAGCTATGGGAAGAGTTCTTGGTGGTGCAGAACTAACGTCCTCCAGTATGACCTTGCTGAGTTGATGGTCGCCTACAAAGCCAGCCACGCGATGAGTCTTGTAAGTCGCTATACGGGCATCCTCGAGGTCTCTCTGAAGACGCAATGACATGCGATTGAATCCGTAGGTTGCGACGACCGATACGCGACTCTCTTTGGAAAATAGCAAGGCGGCCCGCCCGGCGGAATCCCCGCCGCCGAATATTACGACACTATTGTCCTTCTCGTGGTATCGGTCACATGGGAGGGCCGAGTAGTACACGCCGCGGTCCGGAATGTGACTTCCTTTGGCGAGGGGGAGATCTCTGGGTTTCAGTCCGCAGGCAAGTAGGATCATGCCGGCCGAGAGTGGGACGTCCTCGCTGCCTCTCTCGCTAGAAACTTCAATGATATATCGCCCGGGATTTCGCTCATCCTTGCGCAGGCACTGGGCTCTTAGGTCGAGCCGAAAATCCGTCTGGTTGAGAACTCTGATTTGCTGAACGGCAAGCCGTGCAAGTCTGGGGCCAGATATTCCCTGTGGAAATCCAAGGTAATTATCAATAGGGTTGATGGAGGTTGTCGCGGTCCCGCCGAGAAGGTTGCTCTCAATCACCAAAGTGCTGAGCCCCACGTTCACACATGCGGCGAGAGCTGCAGACAGCCCAGCCGGACCTGCGCCGATGATGACGAGATCGTAACGATGGTCCATTCCGTTAGTGGGGCTGCTTATGATATTAAATGCTCTGAGCAGATCCGTCTTTGTTGGATTTATCAATGGATCGCATCCCTTAATTTTGACAGTTGGTTCCGAGGTAGGTTCGGCAACGAAGTCACTCTGGAATCCAGCGCGTTCCAGGGTGCCCCTTATTTCGTTCATTTTGACGGAGTCTGCAGGGCCGGATACCGTCACTTGTGGGTCTTCCGGGCGCCATGAGTTGGCCAGTGAAATTAAGGCCTTCTGTACAGGTAGCGGCTCCTTGCCATCGAGTCCATGAATGGTAATTTTCCCGTCGGCAAGTATCGCAATGGGAATTCCCGCGCGGCGCTCGTGGATTTCTTTGGCGAAATCGCTGAAACTTGGGTCAATTGATTGACTGTCAACAATAATTGCAGTGGCGCGCCCCCCGATTTCTGACTTCTCATCTATTGCATCGAGAGTCTCTTGGTGATTTGCGGTCGCGATCACGTCGATATGGTGATCGGACCACTCGGTCATTTGGTTTGCCAGCTCATGCCGAGCTGCCGGGAGGCGGTGCTCTAGTAATACGACTGGCTTGCTCGGTAGCACGCCAATCACCTCATTGGGCTGGGTTGGTGGATCGCGACCAGCTTGGACCTCTCTTCAGGATGACCCATCATGCTTGATCTGGAAACTCTCGAGCTCAGTTAAAATGCCGCTCCCGTGGGGTGCGGGTGCTTGCGTGACGATCTGTGTTCAGCTATGAGCTGACTGTGCTCGAATGGCATTGTGGAGTTGTTGGTAGGCGGCTCGCATGTCGGCGATGGAGAGAAAATCACACTCAGGTGGGAGTTGGTTTGCGGCGCCCTGTGCTGATGGCAAATGGCCGGATTGTGAAGTATCCGGAGCAGGTTTCGTACCCGGTCGAGGAGTACCTATGGATCACTGGCTGCAACTATCGGCCCACAGTGCGAATTCATTCGTAGGCGATTGTTATTGGAAGGTTCCGGGAACGTCATGCCCGGAACCTTCCATTGGCGCGGTCGGCTACTGGAGCAGCAGGTATGCGACCGCGGCGACGGCGGCGCCGAACGGCGGGGTCACGAGCCAGGCGATGGCGAAGTCGCGGACGGTCTTCTTCTTGATCCTCGACAGGTCCGTCCCCGCCGTACCGGAGATCGCGCCGATGGACACGTGGGTGGTGGACAGCGGAAGCCCTTGGAAGGCGCCGAGGCCTACGAGCGTCGCGGTGGTGAGGTTCGCGGTGAAGCCCTCGACGTGCGACATCGTGATGACGTCGGCGGCCAGGCGGTCGGCGACCTTCTGTCCGACCAGCAGGCCGCCGACGGCCATGGCGATCGTCACCGCGATGAGGAGCCCGGTCGGGGTCAGCCCGGAGATCAGGGCGAAGGAGCCGATCGCCACGATCTTCGGCGCGTCGTTCATCCCGCGCGCGAAGCTGGTCAGCCCGCTGGTGATCCAGTGCGCGACACCGATCACACCGATGCCGTTGGGTGAACCGGCGGTTTCGCCGTGAGCTGCGGTCGGGGCCGGGGAGACGCTCTGTCCGCCGACGGTTGCCGGGGCCGGCTCTCTGACGGCCGGCGCGTCGGCGCGGCGCCGCTCCGGCCCGCGGCCGATGAGGCGGGCGACCGCGGTGAGGAGCGCAGAGCCCGCCCAGGCCACCAGCACGGACAACAGCAGCGGCTGGACGACCTTGGCGAGCAGCACACCCCACTGCACGGCGTCGCTCGCGAACAGTGCGCCCGCCCCGAGGAGTGAGCCGGTCAGCGCGTGTGTGGTCGAGACCGGCAGGCTGCGCCAGGTGGCCAGGGCGACCCACGCGACCGTCCCGGTCAGGACGGCGGCGGCGAACGCCGGAGTCGGGTGGGCCGACACGATGCCCTTGGAGAAGAGGGCCGTCATCTTCGAGGCGAAGTGCAGGGAGACCAGGCAGCCGACCGCCGTGGTGAGTGCGCCCCACGCGATGGCGGTCCGGATTCTGGCCACACCGGCGCCGGCCAGCGTGGCGACGCCTTTCGGTACGTCGTTCGCGCCGTTGGCGGCAGCGAGTGCCAGGACCAGGGCGAGTACGAGGATGTCCATGTTCGGTTCCTTTGGGTTGGCGGTGCCCTTCGGAAAAGACCTCGGCGGCGGGCCCGGACCGGGTCGGTCGGTGCCCGCCGCCGTGAAGGCTGCGGTGGAACGTGGGGCGGGACGCGTCAAGGCGTCGCGCCCGCGAGACCTGCGCGCACACCCGGGGGCGGCCGCGCGGCGCCGGCGGAGGTCACAGACGCGGCTCCGCGTCGGCGCTGAACCGGGCAAGCCAGACGAATCCGTGCGGTTCCAGCTCGGAGACCGTGGCGCCGGTGCTCTCAGTGCTGCTGGCGGACGCTCCGGCGAGGAAGTACAGCTGAGCGGCGCCGCCCGGTTCCTCGGGCAGAGCTTCGCCCGGTGTGAAGGAGACCGGCATCGCCGTGAGGTTGTGCGCGAAGAGGACGTGCGCCGAGCCGTCGGCCGCTGAGCGGACTCCGGCCCAGATTCCCTCGCCGAGCGAGACCGGGCGGAACGAGCCACCCGCTTCGAGCGCGGCGCGGGCGGACGGGTGAAAGTCGGCGCTCTGGCTGGGGGACAGCCCGAGCACCGCGCTGCGCAATGAGCCGATCAGCTTGTCCGACCGGCCGTTCGGGATGGTCGTCACAGCAGTGTCGAGGGTGGTCACAGCAGGGGCCTTCCGGTCATGGCCGCGCCTGCGTCGCGGCCGAGCAGGGCGAGGACGGTGGGGGCGATGTCGGCGAGCGTGCCGTCGTCCCGGAGCTCGCCGTCCGGGTTGCCGGGAGCGGGGACGACCACGACCGGAACCGGGTTGGTGGTGTGGCCGCCGTACGGCCGGTCGGTGCCGTCCGGGCCGGGCTTCGACATCAGTTCGACGTTCCCGTGGTCGCCGACGAGGATCACCCAACGGCCGCTCTGAGAAGCGGAGATGAGGATCTCCTGCACCGCGGCGTCGGTGGCCTCGGCGGCCCCGACGGTGGCGTCGAAGTCGCCGGTGTGCCCGACGACGTCGATGTTCGCGAGGTTCGCCACCACGAGGTCGACCTCCGGCCGGTGCGCCGCGGTGACTACGGCGGCGGTGACCAGGCCGAGCTCCATCTCCGGTCGCGCGCGGTAGTCCGGGGCCTTCTCGCCCTTGATCCGGACGTGCTCCTCGACCTCGCGCCGTACGTCGCTGCGGCCGTTCACGTAGTAGGTGACGTGCTCGAACTTCTCGGCCTCCGCGATCCGGACCGACCGCAACCCCGCGGCGGCGAGTTCGTCGGCGAGGCCGCCGGAGGCGTCGGCGCGCGGCACCAGCGGCGGGATCGGCGCGGTGGTGTCGTACTGGGCCAGGCTCAGCGCGGTCACGGTGCGCCCGGTCTCGGCGAGGTGGACGAGCAGCGCGTCGGCGAACTGCTGGATGCGGTCGCTGCGGAAGTTGAAGAACAGCACGGCGTCGCCGTCCCGGATCGGCGCGAGGGCGTCGCCGTCCGGGCCGAGCACGACGCTGGGCGGGACCCACTCGTCGCCGCGCTCCGACGAACGCACGGCTTCCTCGGGGGACTTGACGCCAGGACCCGTACCGTCGGCCACGGCGAGGACGGCCTCGCGGGTGACGTCGAGGTTGCCGGCCTTGTCGAGGGCGTAGCCGCGGCCGGTGACGGTGGCGATCCGGCCGACCCCGGCCCGCTCTGCCAGGTGTTGGGCCCGCCGGAGGTAGGACTCGGCCGTGCCGTCGGCGACGTCGCGCCCGTCCGTGATCGCGTGGATCCAGACGCGCGGGACACCCGCTTCGGCCGCCACCGCCAGGAGCTCCGACAGGTGCTCGATGTCGGCGTGGATCTGGCCGTCCGAGCAGAGCCCGATCAGGTGCAGCGCCCGGCCGGTCGAGGCGATCACGTCGCCGGCGCCGGTGAGCAGGGCGTTCCGACGGAGCCCGCCGCCGTCGATCTCCTGCTGGACCAGAAGGCTGTCGTACGGGAGGGGGCGGCCCGCACCGATCACCATGTGGCCGATCTCCGAGTTGCCGACCGTGCCGGGGAGCAGGCCGACGGCCTCGCCCGAAGCCGCCAGCAATCCGGACGGATGACCGGCCCGAAGGGAATCGAGCACCGGAGTCCCGGCCGCGGACAGGGCGTTGGCCGGGCCGGGGGCGGCTTCGCCCCATCCGTCGAGCACCAGGAGGATCCCGGGCCCGGACACCCGCTGCGGCTGCGTCACTTCGTGCTCGCCTTCGACGGGTGGAGGCTGTCCAGCGTCCGCCAGAAGGACGGGAACGACTTCGCGACGCAGCCCGGGTCCTTGATGACGACGCCCTCGGTGCGCAGGCCGGCCACCGCGAAGGTCATGGCGATGCGGTGGTCGTCGTAGGTGTCGATGACGGCGCCGTGCGGGACCCCGCCGGTGATGTGCATGGCGTCCGGGAACTCCTCGACGGCGATGCCCATCTTCCGCAGCTCTGCCGTGACGGCGGCGATCCGGTCGCACTCCTTGACCCGCAGCGAGGCGATGTTGGTGATGCGCGTCGTGCCCTCGGCGAAGGCGGCGACGACGGCGAGGGACGGGACGACGTCGGGCATCGCCTCCATGTCGATGTCGATCCCGCGCAGCGGCCCGCCGTGAAGGGTGATCGACGAGGCGCCGAGCTCGGCTCGACAGCCCATCTGCTCCAGGGCCCGGACGAGGTGGACGTCGCCCTGGTGCGAGCCGGCACCGATGCCGGGGATGGTGACGCGGCCGCCCAGGACCGCGGCGGCCGCCAGGAAGTACGACATCCCGGAGGCGTCGGGTTCGACGGTGACGTGACCGCCGCGCGCCTTCTGGCCCGCCGGCACGATGAAGCGCTCGAAGCCGTCGCGTTCGACCGTGACTCCCATCTCCGTGAGGGCCGCGAGGGTCATCTCGACGTACGGCTTGGAGACCAGGTCGTCGGCGATGGTGATCGCGGTGTCGGACTCGGCCCGGATCGCGTTGATGATCAGGCTGGAGGTGAACTGGCTGGAGACCTGTCCGCTGATCGTGGTGGAGCCGCCGTGGAACGCTCCGGACACCCGGATCGGCGGCGAGCCGTTGCCGCGCACGGCCACCGCGTCCACACCGAGCGCCGGGAGGGCGGCCAGCAGGTCGCCCATCGGGCGCTCCTGCATGCGGGCGTTGCCGGTGATGACGGTCTCGCCCTCGGCGTGGCCCGCCATCGAGATCAGGAACCGCAGCGGGGTGCCCGCGCCGCCGACGAAGACGTCCTCCGCCGGAGCGCGCATCGGACGTCCGGTGGGCGTCACCCGGATCTCGGCGGTCTCGTGGTCGATCTCGGTCCGGACGTGCCCGAAGGCCTCGATGGCCTTGGCGAAGTACAGGGTGTCGTCCGAGAGCAGCGCGCCGCTGATCACCGTCTCCTCGCCGGAGAGGGAGGCGATCGCCAGGTACCGGTTGGTGTAGCTCTTCGAGCCGAGCACCCGGACCTCGGTGTCGAGTGGGCCCTCGAAGGGCAGGACGGTCAGTTCTTCGGCCTTCAGGCGCGGATCGGGCGTGGCGCTCAACTGCTGCTCCTTGATCGTGAGGTGTGCGTTGGTGCGGTGCCGGGACAGGCATGCCGGTCCGCCGCCGCGCGGCAGCGGGCGGATCCGATGGGGGAAAGGGGGGCGGTCAGGCCTTCACGACCCGGCAGGCGAAGCACTTGTACGCCTGCTGGCCGGACAGGTTGTCGTAGAAGCCGTCGTCGGCAAGGGTGTTGGCGGGCTCGTAGCGCGGGTCGCCGAAGGCGTCGCCGACGCGCTGGGCGGGCCCGAAGGTGTTGGGGACGAAGACGGTGTCCTCGCGGATGCCCTCCCAGAGCAGGGTCGTCCCGGTGACCGCGCCGCGCGGGCTCTCCACCCGGACGGTGTCGCCGTCGGCGACGCCGGCGCGTCGCGCGGCCCGCGGGTGGATCTGGATCAGGCGTACGCCGTTCAGCTGCTTGCCGGTGTGGGTCCAGTGGGTGACCGATGCGAAGTGGACCACGCTGGGGCGTCCGGTCATCCCCATGAGCGGGAAGTCGCGGTGGACCCGGCCGTTCCCGGGCACTCCGAGGGCGGCGGGGTGGGTGAGCGCCTGGGGGTTGATCGGATTGGGGACGAAGGTTCGGCCGAGGCGCACGGTGGGGTGGCCACCGGTGACCTCGGGGTGGGTGTAGAACATCGGGAGGGCGCTGTGGCCGGCGGTGGCCAGCCTGGCCTCCAGTTCAGGGGTGGTGATTTCGATCTTCCCGCTGGGCGTCAGGAAGCGCCGGCCCTGCTTGCCGGTGAGTACTTCGGTTGCCCGGTACCAGGTCGGATGGTCGAGGTAGAGGGTGGAGACCCCGGGGTGGCCGTCGTCGGGGCACGGCCAGCGCAGCGGTTCCCTGCGTGCGCGAAGGCGTTGTTCGCCCATGCCGCCCATGGCCGGTGTGTGCGTCACGAACTCGCGCCAGAGGTTGCGGTAGTCGAGCCACGAGGTGGGGAAGGCGTCCGTCCAGTCGGTCGGGGGGCGTTTCCGGTCGAGCTCGGCGAGTGCCTGGGCGAGGCCGATCCAGATCTCCCAGTCGGGCTTCGACTCGCCGACGCGCGGGACGACCTGGTCCTGCCAGCGGATGCCGCGGTCGTCGCGCCGCATGTAGACGCCCTCGAACTCCAGGCCGCTGCAGACCGGCAGGATGACGTCGGCGTAGTAGGCGGCCTCCTCCATGAACAGGCCGGTGTAGACGTAGAACTCCAGCTGTTCGAAGGCCTGGCGCACCCGGCCGGAGTTGGCGGAGGAGACCAGCGGATTGCCCTGGGTGACGACGGCCCGCAGCTTGTACGGGCGCTCGGTCAGGATCGACTCGGCGAAGTAGTCGGGGCCGACGGGGAGCGCGGTGGTGAGGTCGGGTACCCGGGCCTTCAGTGGCGGCAGGTGCAGATCGCCCGGCCAGGTGTTGTGCATGAAGTTGCAGCCACCGCCGGGCACGCCGATGTTGCCGGTGACGGCGGCCAGGAAGGCGAGCACGCGGTAGGTGTCGAAGGCGCCCAGCTGATGCGACACGCCGGCGTTGCAGAAGATCGCCGCGGGCTTCGCCGTCGCGTACTCCTCCGCGATCGCCGTGATCGTCTCCTCGGGAACGCCGGTCACCCCTGCCGCCCAGGCTGGTGTGTAGCCGTGCTTGACGAGGTGGTTGCGGAGTTCGGGGAATCCCGTCACCCAGCGGTCCACGAAGGCCTGGTCGTGGAGGTCGTTGGTGACGATGTGATGGAGCAGCGCGAGCGCGAGCGCGAAGTCGGTGTGCGGCTTGGGCGCCACCCAGCGGTCGGCCTGGGTGCCGGTGGGCGTGAGCCGGGGGTCGACGACGGTGAGCCGGGCGCCGGTCCGGCGACGTTCGCGCAGGAGGTGCTCGAACGTGACCGGGTGCGTTTCCGCCTGGTTGGTGCCGAGGAACAGGAGGTAGCGGGCGGAGCCCAGGTCCTGTCCGCCGGTGGCCGGGTCGACGCCGTACCCGTTGGTGAAGTTGCCGAGGCCGAAGGTCATGGCCAGGGCGTCGCCGCCGGCGTCGTTGCAGACCGGGCCGACGTCCGTGTTGTTGGGGCTGCCGAGCATGGCGAACATCCGGGCGACCAGGGAGCCGGTGCCGCGCGGGAGGCGCCCGGTGGTGCGGTTGGCGATCGTGTGCGCCTGCCCGGAGTCGCGGAGTCGGAGGAACCTGGCGGCGATCGTCTCCAGGGCCTCGTCCCACGAGATCGGTTCGAACTTCGAGTCCGGGGAGCCCTTGCGGCCCGAAACCCGGCGCAGTGGTCTCGTCAACCGGTCCTGGTTGTAGACCAGTTCGGGCATCAGACCGGCCTTGACGCACAGGCCGCCGGCCTGCACCGGGTCCTCGTCCTCGCCGCGGACGGCGATCACGCGGTCCGCCTTGAGGTCCACGTTCAGGCGGCAGTTGGAGTTGCAGAACTGACAGGCGGTGGCCACCGTGCGATCGGGCTGGAGGGCGGCGGAGCCGGTGGTGAAGTCGAACGGGGCGGTGGCTTCCCCAGGGTGCTCCGCTGCCCCGGTAGCTGCCTCGGCCGACGCGGAGGAGGAGCCCAGGGCCGGCGCGCCGAGTCCCACCCCTCCGACGATCGTGCCCTGGACGAATCTCCGCCGGGACACGTCGCTCCTCTTGGCGCGCATGAATGATCATCTCCTGCCTCAGGCGCTGCTCTGGGCCGCCGAACAGGTAGAGACAATAACGGCCATCGCCGTTCGCGAGGTGGCTTATTCCGGAAAATCACCAAAAGTGATCCGGACATGCCCCGACTCTCTTGAAGGGCCATTTCCGGGCACGCCTCAGGGCGCCTCACCGAGGGCGGTGGGGCGCTCCCGAGATGCCATTGATCAGGAATTGAGTTCGATGAATTCCGGCGGTCCCGGAGTGGGGTCAGGCCGCGTCCTTGGCGGCGGCTCTCCCGGTGGCGCCGCTGGTCAGGAGGACCGTCTCGATGAACGTCCGGATGATCGGGTGGACGGACTCGGGCGTCGAGGAGAGTTCGGGCTGGAACAGAGTGCCTACGAAGAACGGGTGGCCGGCGATCTCCAGTCCGCGTGGCGCGCCGTCGATGTCCCAGGCGCTGAAGCTGAGCTGCCCCTGATTGGCGGCGTCCATGAAGTCCTCGGTGAGGCCGTAGTCGCAGTGGAACACCTCCTCGACCTCGGTCGAGCCACCGTAGATCGATGACATCCGCGAGTTCTCCCGAATCCGGAGCGGGGCCCGCTCGCCGCGGAAGGAACACTTGAGCGGTGTCACCAGCGGGAGCATCTTGTCCGGGTTCTCGTCGACCCCTTCGGCCGCCGGCAGGTGCAGGACGTTCTGGGCGTGCTCGATCAACGCGCTGAAGAACCCGCCGCAGGTGCCGAGGAAGGGCAGTCCGTTCTCGCGGGCGTGCCGGATCGCGAGGTGCACGCCGCGCTGGTTGAAGTACGGCGCACCCGGGACCAGCCAGACGGCGTCGAACCCCTGGAGGGCCGCCGCGTCGTGGATGTCGACCGTCGGCACCCATGTGGCCTGGACGGGCAGGTGCGGCACCATCTCGTCGATCCGTGGATGGGCCGGCTCGTTGTGGTTGCCGTGGTCGCCCACGAGCGCTATGCGCGGGAGGCTGGATGAGGACAACGGATTCCCCCTTCGGTGCGGGCTGCGAACGCCGGTCGGTGGCCTCTCGGCTGGTGAGCTCGGCCGGCGCGTGGTGACGCACAGTGGGGGCCGGCCCGAAGCGTCGCCTCGGAACGCCGGCGCGAGTGCCACTCCCGGTGGAGCGGATCGCGGCTTCTGGTCCTTCCCCCGTCGGATGCGGAGCCCTCAGGGGTGTCATCCGCATCGCTCTTCGCTCAATTTATCGATGACCATAAAAGTTTTGGAGGCGGGTATCGGCCACCCTTGGCGGGCCCCTTCCGGGTGGCGACGGTGGGCGCGCGGTCGTCTCGGCCTGTCAGGGGGCTTGTCGGATCTTGGCCGGATCTGGTTCATAGTCAGGTCTGCTATCAACAGCATCTACTGTTGATAGCGGCTGGCGTTGTTGAATCGCTGCGTGGCCCAACTGGGTCATCTCCCAAGGAAATCCGCGCCAGCATCCCTATCCGGCGGGACTCGCCTCGCCGGTCGGGGCTCTCAGAGGAAGGCTCCCCCGTGGACCGCGACATCGTGCACCAGTGCCGCTGGAAGATCCTGGCCGTGCTGTGCCTCAGCCTCGTCCTGATCGGGCTGGACACGCTCATCCTCAACCTGGCCCTGCCGAGCATCCAGACGGACCTCGGCGCCGGCACCAGCCAACTGCAGTGGACGGTCGACGGCTACGCGCTCGCCTTCGGCGGACTCCTGCTGATGGCCGGCGGACTGGCCGACCGGTTCGGCCGCAAGCGTCTGCTGGCTGTCGGCATCGTGGTCTTCGCCGCCTTCTCACTGGCCGCGGCCTTCGCGACGTCGCCCGGCGGGCTCATCCTGTTCCGGGTTCTGATGGGCGTCGGGGCGGCGCTGATGATGCCCGCCACCCTGGCGATCATCAGGGACGTCTTCCCGGTGGAGGAGCAGGGCAAGGCGATCGGCATCTGGTCCGGCGCGGCGGCCATCGGCGTGCCACTGGGCCCGGTGGTGAGCGGACTGTTCCTCGAGCACTTCTGGTGGGGCTCGATGTTCCTCATCAACGTGCCCCTGGCGGTACTGGCACTGGTGGTCGGGTTCCTGCTGATCCCCGAGTCGAAGGCCGCCGGGCACCCCGGACTGGACCTCCTGGGGGCGCTGCTGTCGGTGGGCGGGCTCGTCGCCCTCGTCTACGGGCTCGTCGAGGCACCCCACAACGGGTGGACGGACCCCGTGACCTTCGGCGCCCTCGGGCTCGGCCTGGTGCTCCTGGTCGCGTTCGTGGTCTGGGAGCTTCGGACCCCGAATCCCATGCTGGACGTGCGGCTCTTCGTCAACGGCCGGTACGGCGCGAGCGCGTTGGCGATCACCTGCGTCTCGTTCGGTCTCTACAGCGGTCTGTTCCTGCTCACGCAGTACCTGCAGTCCGTCCTGGAACTCGACCCGCTGGCGGCCGGCATCCGCATGCTGGCGATCAGCACCATGATCGTCGGCGCGCCGGCCTCGCCGAAGCTGGTCGAGCGCATCGGCCTGAAGGGCACGGTCGTGGTGGGGCTGCTGCTCTGCGCCGCCGGCCTCGGTCTGCTGGCGGGTGTCGGTGCCGACGCCCAGGCGCAGGCGCTCATCGGACTGGCCGTGTTCGGCCTCGGCATGGGCATCGCGCTCCCCGCAGCGGTGGACGCGATCCTCATCCTCTCCTCCGACAAGCAAGCCGGGGCGGGCTCCGCGGTCGCCGATACCGGGATGCAGATCGGTGGCGCGCTCGGCATCGCCATCAGCGGCAGTGTGATCGCGACGCTCTACCGCGACGGCCTGCCGAACGTCGACCAGCTGCCCGCTGAGGCAGGTCGGGCGGTGGAGGAGTCGGTGGCGGGCGCGGCAGCGGTCGCCGGCCGGCTCGGTGGCGACGCCGGTCGTCGCCTCCTGGAGGGCGCTCAGGACGCCTTCGTCGACGGGTTCGCGGGGACGCTCTCGATCGCCGTCGCGGTGGCCGTGGTCGGAGCGCTGGTGGCTGCCTTGGCGCTCCCGCGCGGCCGTACGGTCGGCGTCGACGAAGTGGGCGAACCGGCCGCTGCGGCCCAGAGCCCCGAGGGCACCGCGCCGGCAGGTCTCTGACCCCTGGTGGGCCACTGTCATGGGCGGCCGGAGCGTAGACTCGGCAGCGAACGGGCGGTTCGTCGGCGCTCCCGGCACAAGCCCCAGGAAGGCAATGCGTGACTGCTGTCGGCCGCCCCGCCGGGCGCTGACGGCGTCGCCCCACGAGGAAGGCGGACCATGGCGCAGCCGGCGAAGCTGAGGGTGGCCGTCAGCGATCCCACCCACTGGCTCGACGAGCGCGAGCGGGCCAAGGTACTGACTCCGAAGCTCCGTGCGATGGCCGACGAGACCCGGCTGACCTTGATCCTGCTGATAGCTCAGAGGCCGCGCACGGTCAAGGAGTTGCAGGAGGCCACCGGTCTCAGCCAGACGCTCGTCAGTCACCACCTGGCGCCACTGCGCGAGCAGGAGCTGATCGAGGCCGTGCCGCGCGGCCGGAGCAACCAGTACGTGCTCTGCTGCCCCGCGCTGGCCGAGCCGGTGCGGGTGCTCGCGAGTCTGGCGGCGATGGACCCGGAGGGCGTCGCAGCCTGTCTCCAGCCACGCGCCGCGGAGTGAAGGACCTCCGGAAGCCGGAGGCGGTGCCGGTCCCGTTGCCCGCGTGGGTGACGGGACCGGCCCCGCTGCTGCGGCCGGTCAGTCCTCCCGGAGCGAGGCGGCGAACCGGTCGCGGATGTCCTCCGCGCCGAGCGCGCTCGTCGCCCGCGGCGGGATGACGCCGGTCCGGGGGAGGGTGCGGACGGAGATCAGGTGCGGGCCGGGCGAGTCGAGCGCCTCGCGCACGGCCTCGCGCACCTCGTCGAGGCTGCGGCACTCGGCGGTGCCCCGGTAGCCGGCGGCGGTGCCGGCGACCGCGAAGGACGTGGTCCCCGACGTCGTGCACTGGCCGCCGGTCGACTCGTGTGCGCCGTTGTCCAGGACCACGTGGATCAGATTCGGGGGCGCCGCGTGCCCGATGGTGGACAGGGTCCCCAGGTGCATCAGCGCGGCTCCGTCGCCGTCCAGGACGATCACCGTGCGCTCCGGCCGCGTTCGGGCGACGCCGAGCCCGATCGCCGAGGCGTGCCCCATGGAACCCTGCATGTAGAAGGCGCCGGGCCGGTCCGCGACCGCGAAGAGCTCCCGCCCGGTGTAGCCGGTCGTCGCCACGAGCGCGGCCTCGGGGGCGAGTTCGGCGATCAGGCGCATCGCGTCGGCGCTCGGCACGCCCGTCCGCCCGGTGTCGACCTCGGCGGGGACGGTGCCGATGGCCTTCCGCTCGACCAGCACGAAGACGGGCCGCTGCGCTTCGAGGTCCTTCTGCGCGGCGTCCAAGACCTCGCTGAAGCGGGCCAGGTCGTCGTCGGCGCGCAGGGTGTGGTGCGGTGCCCCGACGGCGTCGAGCAGGGCGTGCGTGGACGGCCCCATGACCGCGTGCTGCGGCTCGTCGGTGGCCGGGTCCGGCCAACCGCGCAGGCTGACGAAGATCAGGAGCGGAATCCGGTAGGTCGCGACCAGCGACGTGAGCGGATTGATCAGGTTGCCCAGGCCCGAGTTCTGCAGCATGACGTACGGCCGGCCCCCGGCCAGGGCGACGCCCGCCGCGATGGCCACCGCGGCACCCTCGTTGGCCGCCGGGACGTAGGTGTCGGTGTCGCGGCTCAACAGGGCGATCGGTCCGCCGAAGGACGAGCAGGGCACACCGGTGGCCATGGTGAACCCGCGTCGGGTGAGCTCCTCGCAGAACACCTCGGCTGAAATCACTGCTGGACTCCTTGCTCGCGCTGGGTGGGAGGGACCTCGTCGGCTGTGGCCGCCGCCTGCCGCGCCCGGGCGCGACGGCCCCGGCGCCACTCGACGAGGAGCGGCGCGAAGGAGAGCACGATGATGCCGATGAGGACGGCCTCGATGTTGTCACGGACGACGGCCACTTGTCCGAGGAAGTACCCGAGAACGGTGAGCCCACATCCCCACAGGGCACCGCCGAGGGCGTTGTAGGTCAGGAAGGCCCGGTAGTCCATCCGGCCGACGCCGGCCATGATCGGCGTCAACGTCCGGAACAGGGGCACGAACCGTGCGAGGACGAGTGAACGCGCGCCGTGGCGCTCGAAGAAGGCGTGCGCCTTCTCGGCGTTCTCGCGTTTGAAGAAGCGGGAGTCCGGACGCCGGAAGAGACTCGGGCCGACCTTCCGGCCGAACAGGTACCCGACCTGGTCGCCGACGATGGCGGCTGCCGTGGCCACCAGGCAGACCAGCCACAGACCGTCTTCCACGAAGCCGCCGCCGGCGACCAGCAGCCCGGCGGTGAACAGCAGGGAGTCACCCGGGAGGAAGGGCAGGACGGCGCAGACGAGCAGGCCGGATTCCGCGAAGACCAGGACCGCGATTCCCAGCAGACCGAAACTGGAGACCAGGTGCTCTGGGTCCAGGAGCCCTGACCCGGCCGCTAGTTGTGTCATCGGTGGTGACCTCTCGACAGACGGGTTGGAAGGAGAACCGTGCGGTGGTGCGGGCACGACGCGACCGGGGCCGGCGGACCACAGCGGTCGCGCCGGCCCCGGCCGGTGGTCAGGTGAGCGGGGAGGAGGTTCTCGACCAGTCCGGTCGGGCCTCGATCCGGACGACGGCGCAGGTGATCGACACCCCGCCGCCGTGGGCGACGATCAGAACGTGGTCGCCCGCGCCCACCTGGCCGGTGGCCACGAGGTGTTCGAGGCCCACGATCTGGTCGTTGACGGTCAGGTGGCCGAGCCGGCTGCCGAAGTCGAGCAGGCCCTGTTCGGGGCGCAGGCCCATCGGGTCGAGGATGACCTTCAGATAGCTCTCCTGGCCCGTGAAGACGTGCGCGACCCGGGTGATGTCCGCGGCGTCGAGGTCGGCTTCGGCGAGCGTCCTGAGAGCGATCTCGGTGCGGAGTTCGCCCTGCCGGCGCACCACCTCCGCGACGGTCTCCTCCAACCCGCCGGCGGCTGCCAGCCGTTCCTTGAAGTCGATCGACCGGCCGACCGTCAGCGACGGCGGGAACAGCGGTTCCGCGCCCCGATACTGCTCCTCGACCTCGGCGGTGGAACCGGTGTTGATCGCCAGCAGGCGGGCGAACCCGCCCGTCGTGGAGAGCACCACGGCGCTTGCGGCATCCCCGACCACGCCGTTCTGGATACCGAAGTCCCACCGGTTGAACGAGGGCGTCCCGACGTTGTCGGCCCCGGTGACCAGTGCCGCCGACCGCTCGGGCACGGCCCGCAGGTAGCAGGCCGCCAGCTCCAACGAGCCGATCAGCCCGCTGCACGCCTGCCAGACCCGGAAGGACGGGATGTCCCGGTCGGTGATGTGCCGGAGGATGTAGTGCTGCGCCGACCAGCCCTCAGGGCCCTGCTCGTGGCCACAGGCATGGATGTGGAGGTCCAGGTCGTGCGGGTGCAGGCCGGAGCGCCGCATCGCCTGTCGGGCCGCGGTGACGGCCATGTCGGGTGCGGGCATGTCACCGGCCACGGCCGCGCTCTTCCAGCCGTACCACTCGTAGTCCTCGCCGTCGTAGAGCCCCAGGGCGACGGCCTTCCGTGCGTCGAACAGCTCCGGCAGGTAGGTGCCGAGCCCGGCGATGAAGATCTCGGGGGTTTTCACGGTGCGGTGACCTCCTCGGCGGCGGCCGGTTCGTCGGCCGTCGTCTGTACGGGGAACCCCTCCTGGACGAGCCGGGTGACGGAGGCGATGGTGCCGCCCTTGAGGAGTTCGACGATGGGGAGCTTGAGGCGGTAGCGGCGTTCGATGCGGTTGCGGTACTCGACGGCCATCAGGGAGTCCATGCCCATGCGCTGGAGGGGCCGGTTGGCGTTGATGCGTTCCGGCCGCAGTCCGAGGACCTGTGCGGCCTCTGCGACCAGGAACTCCTGGACGGCGTCGGACGGTTCGAGGGGTGTCGCCGGCTCCGAGGGTGTCGGCACGACGGGCACGGGTGCGGGCGTGGCCGGCTCGACGACCGGCGTTGCGGCCACCGGAGCCGGCGGTGTGGCGGCAGGAGCCTCGGCGGGCGCGGGGTGAGCAGCGGCGACGGGTCGTTCCGCCCCCGTGGAATCGGCGAGTCCGGCCGCGAGGGCCTGGGTGACGGAGGCGATGGTGCCGCCCTTGAGGAGCTCGACGATGGGGAGCTTGAGGCGGTAGCGGCGTTCGATGCGGTTGCGGTACTCGACGGCCATCAGGGAGTCCATGCCCATGCGCTGGAGGGGCCGGTTGGCGTTGATGCGTTCCGGCCGCAGTCCGAGCACCTGCGCGGCCTCCGCGACCAGGAACTCCTGGATCGGACCGAGGTCGTCGACGGCCTCCACGGGTTCGGCGGGGCTGTCCTGCTCCCGTTCGGCAGGAGCCGGTGACGTCCGAGCCGCCCCGGTGGGCACGAGCGCACGAGCCGGAACCGCGGTGGCCGAGCCCGTCAGGTGGTGGAGCAGAGGTGCGTCGGCAGCGGCCGGATACGCCTGGGCCCAGGTCGGCCAGTCGGCCCGAAGCACGACCGTGTGCAGAGCCTTCGCGTCGAGCAGTCGGCCCAGGACGGAGAGCCCCTCGTCGGGGGTGAACGACCCCATGCCGCGCGGAAGCAGGCTGCGGCCGTCCTCCCGCTCCTTGCGGGCGACCATGCCGACGCTCTCCCAGAAGCCCCAGTTCACCACCGTGGCCGGGAGGCCTTGGGCGTCCCGGTGATGGGCCAGGGAGTCGAGGAAGGCGTTGCCCGCCGCATACCCCCCGAGGAAGGGGGAGCCCAATAGTGCGGACCCGGAGGAGAACAGCACGAACAGGTCGAGCGGGAGGTCTCGGGTCAGGCGGTGGAGGTTCCACGCCCCGGTGACCTTGGCCCGCAGCACCGCGTCCAACCGGCCCGTGTCGAAGTCCCGCAGTGGTGCGTAGTCGATGGTGCCAGCGGCGTGCAGGACACCGCTCAGCGGCGGCTTGCCGGCCTGGGCGCGCCCGTCGAGCAAGGACCGCATGGCGTCGAGGTCGGCGACGTCGACTGCCGCGTACTCGACCTCGGCGCCGCGTTCCGCCAGGTCGCGGAGCAGGGCGACGGCCGGTGCCTGTGGATGGTCCTCGGCCACGACGGCCGCTGGATCCGGCAGCGGACTCCGGCCGGTCAGGAGCAGGTGCCGGGCGCCGTGCTCGACCAGCCAGGTTGCGAGCCGCCCACCGATGCCGCCGGCGCCGCCGGTCACCAGGTAGGTGCCGGTGGAGCCGAGGACGATCGGCGTGTCCGAACCGACCGTGTCGACGGGCCGGCTCACGGACCGGTGGTCCGGAAGAACGTCCGGGAACGACAGCACGATCTTGCCGGTGTGCCGGGACTGGGACATCAGCCGGAACGCCTCGGCCGCCCGGTCGGCGGGGAACTCCTGGAACGGGAGCGGTCGCAGAACCCCCTGGCCGACCAGCTCGGCCGCCGCCCGCAGGAGCGCTCCCGCCCGCCGGGGCTGGTGCTGGACCATGTGCACGAGGTCGACGGCGTGGAACGAGAGGTTGCGGGCGAAGAACCCGAGCGGCAGCGGTTCGTCCTCGATGATGTCCCGCTTGCTGAGCTCGATGTAGCGGCCGTACGGTGCCATCAGCGACAGGTTGGCCGGGATGGCCTCCCCGGCCAGGGTGTTGACGATGACGTCGAACCCCGCCTTGTCGGTGGCGAGTCGGAAGCTGTCGACGAAGGCGAGCGACCGCGAGTCCGCGACATGCTGCACCCCCAGTTCCCGAAGCAGAGCGCGCTTCTCCGCGCTTCCGGCCGTGGCGAAGACCTCGGCGCCCTTCCACCGCGCGACGTTGAGCGCGGCCAGGCCGGTTCCCCCCGTCGCTGAGTGGATCAGGACGCGGTCGCCGGGGGCGACGTCGGCCAGGCCGTGCAGGGCGTGGTAGGCCGTGAGGTAGGAGGCCGGCAGGGTCGCGGCCTCGGCGGGGGTGAGCCCGGCGGGCATCGGCGCGGTGAGGACGGCTTTGGTGACGACCCGGGTGGCCATGGCCCCGTCGGTGAAGGCGATGACCCGGTCGCCGACCTCGACCTCGTCGACGTCCGGCCCGACGGCCTCGACCGTACCCGCGCACTCCCAGCCGAGCCTGGGGCTCTCCTCTCCCTGGCCGGGGTACATGCCGATCGCCATCAGCACGTCGCGGTAGTTGAGCGCGGCGTGCGAGACCTTCAGGACCACCTCGCCGGGCCCCGGCGGCAGGATCGTGACGGCCTCCAGCCCGAGATCGTCCAGGACTCCGGGCCTCTGGATGGACACCCTGACGGTCGGCTCGGCAGCGGAGCCGGGGGCAGCGCGTGCGACCAGGCGGGCAGCCAGCCGCCGACCGCCACGCAGCGCGATCTGGTCCTCGGCATCCGGGTGGACGATCAGGTCGGCCAGCGCGCCGAGGCTGGCGGCGTCCCGGTCGACGTCGGCAAGCCGGGTGCGCCACGACCGGTGCTCGGCGGCGAGGGTGCGGCCGAGGCCCCAGAGCGGAGCCTGGAAGGGCGCGGAGACGGGGTCGGCCGGGTCGGTCGACTGGGCGTGCCGGGTGACCAGCCAGAGTTCGGGCGAGTCGAGCCCGATCTCGTCCAGCGCCTGCACCAGATGCAGCACGCTGTGGCAGGAGAGCAACTGCGCCCGCGCGATCTCGCGTGCGGTGGCATCCAGCCCGGGCGTGGCGTCGAGCGCCCACAGGTGGACGACGCCGCGGATGCCGCCGTCGAGGGCGGCATCGGCCAGGACGGCGCGGTAGTGCTCCGGGTTGGCCGGGTCGATCCGGAAACGGTCCGCCCCGCCGGCCTGGTACCCGGCGGACACGGTGACGACAACCGCCCGCTGTCCCCGGCCGGCCAGTTCCCTGACCAGCGTCCGGCCGGTCGGGCCGCTGTCCGTGAGGACGATCCAGCTGCCTTCGCTCGCCACGTCGGCGTCCGGCCGGGCGGGTGCCGGCTCCCACCGGAGGTCGTACAGCAGCTCGGAGGAAGCGCCGGCCACGCCGGCCGGGGTCGGCGCTCGGTCGCTGCTCGGCTCACTCCTGGGCTCGACCGCCTGATCGGCGAGCAGCGCGGGCGCCGAGCCGGCCAGGTACTGGAGGCGGATCCCCAGGACCTCGGCGATGACCTCGCCGTCGTCGTCCCGGATCGTCAGCTCGGCCGCGAAGGAGTCGGCGCGTTCGACCGGGACGAGTCGGGCGTGGCTCCACAACCGGGTGCCGGGGGAGCGGTACAGGTGGATCTCCTCGATGCCGCCGAGGACGAAGACGTTGTCCTGACCAGGGACGGTCGCGGGCCGGGCGGCGGCCACCGCGTGCGCGCCGGAGTCCAGCAGGGCGGGGTGGAAGACATGGGCGTCCAGCCCGTCGAGGAGCGCCTGCGGGCAGCTGACGCGCGCGAGGACTTCACCGTCGGTGCGCCAGAGCTCGCTGACGCCTTGGAAGGTGCCCGCCCACTGGTTTCCGCGCTCGGCGTTCCACGGGTAGAACTCGGCACCGGTCTGGTGCTCCGTGCAGCGGGCACGGACGAGGTGGACGGGCTCTCCGGCAGGTGGGGCGGGATCGTCGAGTGCCCGGGTGGTGGCCTCCGTGTGGAGGGTCCAGGACTCGTCGTCCCCGGTCCGGCTGAGCACCCGACCGGCGAGCTGCCCGTCGTCGGTCGGTGACAGGGTGACCCGGACGGTCGGCGCCGGGCCGTCCTCGTCGAGGAAGAGCGCGCGGTGATAGCGGACGTCGGCCAGCGCGAGCGGTGCGTCGCCGAGCACGGCGCGGGTCGCGGCCGCGAGGAGTTCGAGGTGCGCCGTCCCGGGAAGGATGATCGAACCCTGGACCTGGTGGTCGATCAGGTAGGCGTTCCGGGTCAGGTCCAGCGGTCCCTCCCATGCGCGGGCCGGTCCGTCGACGGTGGCCTCCGGACCGAGGAGGGGGTGCGACGGGACCGGTGGCGTCGGCACGGCATGGGGCGCGGACGTGGTGGCGGGGCTGTCCTCGGGAAGCCAGTGGTGCGTGCGCTGCCACGGGTACGACGGCAGCGGGACGTAGCGGCCGCCTGCCGTGAGGGCGCCGAGGTCGACCGGTACACCCGCGGTGTGCAGGGCACCGGCCGAGGTCAGGAGCTCGTAGCGTTCGTCCTCGTGCCGCCGGAGCGAGCCCACCGCCACTGTGTCCAGACCGAGCGAGCGACCGGTCTCCCGGATGTTGCCCGCGAGGATCGGATGTGGGCTCAGTTCGATGAACACCGTCTCACCGAGCGCCAGTTGTCCGCTGACGACACCGACGAAGTCGACGGGTTCGCGGATGTTGCGCACCCAGTACTCGGCGTCCAGACCGGAGCCGTCGACGACTTCGTCGAGGAGGGTGGAATGCATCGGTACGGTGCCGGCGCGCGGGGCGAGGTGGGCCAGCTCCGCCAGGAGGTCGTCGCGAAGCGCGTCCATTTGCGGGCAGTGCGATGCGAAGTCGACCTTCACCGGTCGGACGGTCACCCCGCGTGCCTCCAGGGCCGCACTCACCTGTGCGAGTGCGGCCGGCTCACCGGACAGCAGGGTTGCCGTGGGGCTGTTGGCCGCCGCGACGGCGACGCTGTCCTCGTACCCGGCCAGTGCGGCGGCGGCCTCCGCAGCGGGCAGCGCCACCCAGGCCATGGTGCCGAGGCCGGTCAGCCGCTTGGCCAGCCGGCTCCGACGGCAGATGACGGCGGCGGCGTCCGCCAGGCTCAGCGAGCCGGCGACGTAGGCGGCTGCCGACTCACCCATGCTGTGGCCGATGACCACGTCCGGCTCGACGCCCCAGGAGCGCCAGAGCGCGGCAAGAGCGATCTCGATGGCCCACAGCGTCGGCTGGATGACGTCGAGTCGGTTCAGCCCGGCCTCGTCGGCGGTGAGCACTACGTCGAGGACCGACCACCCGGTCTCGCGCTCGATGGCCTCGTCGCAGGCGGCCAGTGCTCCGGCGAACGCGGGCTCCTCCTCCAGGAGCCGGCGCGCCATGCCGACCCACTGCGAACCCTGGCCGGGGAAGACGAAAGCGATGCGAGGGCGGCTCTCCGGGTCGGTGTAGTCGCTCGCCGACAGGCCCGGCTCCTGTTCCCCGTCGGCGAAGACCCGCAGGGCCTCGGCCGCCTGCTCGTGGCCGGTGACGGCGAGGGCGAGTCGGGAGTCGAGGTGCGAGCGCCGCAGCGCGGCACTGTGGCAGATGTCGAGGAGGGACTGTGCGCGCCCGGGGCCGCTCGTCAGATGGTCGGCCATGCGCGTGGCGAGTTCGGCCAGGGCCTCGGGCGACCTCGCCGAGAGGGTGAGGAGTTCGGCGCGGTCGTCTCCGCCGCCGGCCGCCGCGGTGCTCGGATTCGGCGGCGCGGCTTCGAGGACGATGTGGGCGTTGGTACCCGAGAAGCCGAAGCTGCTCACCCCGGCAAGGGCGGGCCGTCCCCGGTCCGGCAGCGGGATCGCGGTCGTGGGGATGCTCAGCGGTACCCGGTCCCAGGGGACGGCGGGATTGGGTGTGCGGAAGTGGAGGTTCGGAGGGACCGTGCCGTGCTCCAGGCATAGCACGGTCTTGATCAGCCCGGCGATGCCCGCGGCCGCTTCGGCGTGACCGATGTTGGTCTTGATCGAGCCGACCAGGGCCGCCTGCTCGGCCGGGCGTCCGCGCCCGACGACGTCCGCCAGCGCCTCCAGCTCGACGGGGTCGCCCACGGACGTACCGGTGCCGTGGGCCTCGATGTAGTCGACGTCCGCCGGGTCGATTCCCGCGTTCCGGTAGGCCCGGACGAGGACGTCGCGCTGGCCCTCCACGGCCGGGGTGACCAGGTACCCGCTGCTCTGCCCGTCGTTGCCGATCGCGGAGCCACGGATGACGGCCCGGATCCGGTCCCCGTCGGCCAGGGCGGCGTCGAGCGGCTTCAGGACGACGGCTCCCACGCCGTCGCTGCGGACGAATCCGTCGCCCGTGGCATCGCCGAACTTGCAGCGGCCGTCCTTGGCGAGCATGCCCGCACCGGAGTAGACGATGCCCTCCTCGGGCAGCAGGACGAGGTTGACCCCTCCGGCGATGGCGAGTCCGCATTCGCCCAGGCGTAACGCCTGCACCGCGTTGTGGACGGCCACCAGCGCGGAGGAGCATGCGGTATCGACGGTGAGGCTGGGGCCCCGTAGGTCGAAGGCGTACGAGAGCCGGCCCGACATGATGGCGCGCGAGGCGGCGCCGGTCATCGCGTACAGATCCAGGCGGTCGGTGCTGCGGTACTGCAAGTGCCAGTAGTCTCCGCCGAGTTGCCCGACGAACACGCCCCCGTCGGTGCCCTTGATGCGGTCGAGGGATTGGCCCGCGTCCTCGAGCGCCTCATGGGTGATCTCCAGTAACAGCCGCTGCTGGGGGTCCATGCGGTCGGCCTCCCGAGGGGAGATGCCGAAGAACTCGGTGTCGAACTCCGCTATGCCGTCGAGCAGTCCGCCCCATCGGCTGACGGTCCGTCCGGGCTTGCGGGGCTCCGGGTCGTAGACGGCATCGATGTCGTACCGGCTTGCGGGGATGTCTCGAATGGCGTCTCTTCCCTCGACCAGCAGCTCCCACAGGGCGTGCAGATCGGAGGCTCCGGCGAATCGGCCGGCCATCCCGATGATGGCGATCGGCTGGGTGGGCCCGGTGTTCTCGGCGGGCGGCGGTGCAGGCTTGTCGACGGGCATGAACGCGTCCTCTCCAAGCGGTACCTGGATGTCTTTCCTGCGGCGGAGAGGCGTGCGGTCCGGGCGCGGCACTTCTCTGCTTACAGGGCGTGAAGACGGTGAGAGGGCACGATGGCAGGCGGCGTCGGCGCCACTGCGCGTGGAGACAGAGCCAACCGCTCCGGCGTATGCCGCATGGGCGCTCTGAAGAATCAACCAGGCCAGGAATCGGGCTTGGTGACGAATGGTCAGGCGACGTCAGTGTGCACGTCCGGTCGCTGCCGACCTTCCCCCGTTGCTTCGACGTGTATCGAGATTGACACTCCGAATCGACGTTCGCAACGAGGTCAAGTGTGACCATCGTCACACGCGATAAGGGCTCGAATGTAAGTTGACATCTATCGAATCAAGGGTCACCCTGGTCTTGATTAGGTATGTGTCTATCTATGGCAATGCCGGGACGAGTCGTCCCGTTTTCTCATCCTTCATCCGGATGTCGGTCGGCCGAACGGGATGGTCCGGCCGCTGCTAGGGGGTCACGATGGCGGACCAGGACACCACCACGTCCATCGAGGCGGAGGAGTCGCACGCGAGCTGCTGTGCCGCTCTCGATGAGTGGCGCGAGGCCGCCGCCACCCGGGCCGCGGCCGCCGCGGAGGCGCCCGATGGGCCTGCGGATGAGATCACGCCCGCCTGCTGACCGCGTTCGCCCTCATGTGAGAAAGGACCACTGCCCGTGGCCGACTCGCTCAGCCCCAGCCCGGACCTGCCGGTGGCAGTCATCGGAGCCGGCCCCGTGGGCCTTGCCGCCGCCGCCCACCTGTCCGAACGCGGCCTGCCCTTCGTCGTGTTGGAGGCCGGCGATCAAGCCGCCGCCTCCGTGCGTGCCTGGGGGCACGTCCAGCTGTTCAGCCCATGGGAGTTCAATACGGATCCGGCCGCGCGTCGTCTGCTGACCGCGGCCGGGTGGAGCGAACCGGAGGCGTCCGGACTGCCGACCGGCGAGGAGCTGATCAAGCAGTACCTGGGGCCGCTCTCCGAAGTGCCGGCCCTCGCTCCGCACGTCCGGTACGGCGCGAAGGTCACCGCCATCACCCGCCAGGGCATCGACCGGATGCGTTCGGCGGGGCGGGAGCGGACGCCGTTCCTGCTCCGGCTGGAGACGGGGGAGGAAGTACTCGCCCGCGCGGTCATCGATGCCTCCGGCACTTTCACTCAGCCGAACGTGCTGGGCGCCAACGGCCTTCCCGCGCACGGTGAGCACGACGCCCGGCCCTGGGTCGCGTCGGCCATGCCCGACGTCCTCGGGAGCGAGCGGGCCCGGTACGCGGGCCAGCACACCGTGGTGGTGGGGGCCGGTCACTCGGCCGCGACCACGCTGCTCGCCCTCGCCGAACTGGCCAAGGGCGAGCCCGGCACGCGGATCACCTGGGCCATCCGGGCGAGCGACCCGGCCGGCTCGTTCGGCGGCGGCTCGGACGACGAACTCCCCGCCCGCGGCGCCCTCGGCTCCGGAATCAAGCTCCTGGTGGACTCCGGGAGGATCGCACTCGCGCCGAACTTCCGTACGTCCGCGATCAGGCCGTTGGGTGCGGACCCCGCCTCCGGTGGCGTCGAGCTCGTCTCGCGGGAGGCCGACGGCAACGAGACGGTCATCGTGGCCGATCGGATCGTCGCCGCGACGGGCTATCGCCCGGACTTCGGCATCGCCGCCGAACTCCGCCTGGAGCTCGACCCGATCATGGAGGCCGTCCGGCCGCTGGCCCGGCTGATCGATCCGAACCACCACTCCTGCGGCACGGTCACCCCGCACGGCTATGCGGAGCTCGCCCATCCGGAGCCGGGCTACTTCGCCGTCGGCATGAAGAGCTACGGCAGGGCCCCGACCTTCCTGATGCTCACCGGCTACGAGCAGGTCCGCTCGATCGCGGCGGCCCTCGCCGGGGATATGGAGTCGGCGAGGTCGGTGGAGCTCCGGCTCCCCGAGACGGGGGTGTGCTCGGTCGTGTCCGGCGGTGCGGCGCTGGCGACCCGGCTGGGGCTCACCCCGGAGCGGCACGAGCAGCTTCTGCACGCCACTGCCAAACACCTGGGCACCTCGCCCACGGCGGCGGACGCGGTGCTGGCGGCCGCCGCCGAACTCGGCGTCGACGAGACGGCGGCGCTGCAGCTCGCGGCCTTCGCGGCCGAACAGTTCGACGTGCCGAGCGCTCCGAACTGCGGCTGAACCGGACGGGGTGGTGCCGCTCCCGGGCGGCACCACCCACTGGTCGGTCGCCGCCGCTCAGGCGCGCCGGTGCACCTTGTGCTGGGCGGCCTGGGCGAGCGGTCGCACCACCAGCAGATCGACGTTGACGTGCGACGGCCGGGTCACCGCCCAGGTGACCGCCTCGGCCACGTCCGCCGCGGTCAGCGCGTCGAGCCCGTCGTAGACCTCGGCCGCCCTCCCGGCATCGCCGCGGTACCGGTTCAACGAGAACTCCTCGGTCTCCACCATCCCGGGCGCGATCTCGATGACGCGAACCGGGTGTCCGGACAGCTCAAGACGCAGCGTGGCCGCGATCACGTGCTGGCCATGCTTCGCCGCCGAGTAGCCGCCACCGCCCTCGTAGGCGGTGAACGAGGCCGTCGAGGTGAGGATCACCACCGTTCCGTCACCGCTCTCGATCAGCTTGGGCAGCAGCGCCTGCGTGACCTGGAGCGAGCCCAGCACGTTGACCTCGTACATGCGCCGCCAGTCCGCCGGATCGGCCGTGGAGACGGTCTCGGTGCCGAAGGCTCCGCCGGCGACGTTGACGACAAGATCGCACCGGTCGATCCTCCCGGCGAACTTCTCGACTGCCGATTGGTCCGTCACATCCAGTGCGGCGGTCGCGACGTGGCCGCCGGCCGCTTCGATCTCGCGGGCCACCTCGCTCAGCCGATCCGCTCGCCGCGCCGTGAGCACGACCTTGAACCCGGCGCCGGCCAGCGCCTTCCCGGTTGCCGCTCCGATGCCGCTGCTTCCCCCGGTGATGACCGCAGTCCGCATTGACTCCCCGCCCGTCGTCCGGTGGTGCCATGATTAGACAGATGTCTAATCAGCGGATCCTGGCACTACTCGATCGGGAGTGTCAACATGGGGGCATGTCGAAGCCGCTCGGGACGGTCGCCACCCTCGAATCCGCCACGCCGGTGCAGGCCTGCTGCGCACCGTTGACCAGCGAGGAACTCTCCGAAGAAGCTGCGGAGGTCATGGCCGCGATGTTCAAGGCGCTGGGCGACCCGGTCCGGCTCCGGCTCTTCTCCAAGATCGCCTCCCACCCGGACGGCGAAGCCTGCGTCTGTGACATACAGGACGTCGGCGTCTCCCAGCCCACCGTCAGCCACCACCTCCGCCGACTCCGCGAGGCCGGCCTCATCACCTCCGACCGCCGGGGCACCTGGATCTACTACCGCGTCGCCCCGTCGGTCCTGGCCGCGCTCTCCGGCATGCTCCGGGAATCGGACTGAGGTACGAAGTCCTGCCGTTGAATCCTGCGTTACCCCGGCCCAGTCCCTCGGCGCCCATCGTCTTTGGGGATGGGGCCGTTGTGTCGGCACCAGCTCTTTACGTGTCGGACTTTGCAGGCCCACTCTGTAACGGTCGACGACTCGTGCGGGTGTCGGGCCAGGAGGGGACGGATGTCGAAGGGCACCTCGGGGGAGTACTGGGCTGCGCCGGCGCTGCCCAGCAGGTTCAAGCACGACCTGCTGAGCCGGTACATACCGCAGTTCGGCGGAATGACCGGCTCGCCGGGTGGAGGGGTCGTCTACCTGGACGGCTATGCGGGGGAGGGGCGCTACCTTAACGGCGAGTCCGGGTCCGCTGACCGCGTGCTCAGAGTGGCAGCTGATCATCAGGACAAGGGCTTGATCCACTGGACGTGCTTCTTCGCGGAGAAGGCAGTGGGCTCGTTCACCCAACTCGAAGTGCTGGTGGGGGAATACCGCGCTCGTGGGGTGGACGCTCGGGCGTTCCACGGCGACGTGCTGGGCTTGGTCGACGAGGTGCTCGCCGCTGCGGTCGGCCGACCGCTCTTCCTGTTCCTCGACCCCTGTGGCTTGGCGCTGCCGTTCGAGCAGTTGGTCGACATCCTCGCTCGTCGGCGGAGCACCGCGTCCTGGCCGCCTACCGAGCTGCTGCTGAACTTCAGCATGATGGCGGTGCGCCGGATCGGAGGAAACTCGCAGTCGTCGAAGGGGAATGAGCGGACCAACGAGCGCCTCGACGCCGTGTGCGGCGGCACGTGGTGGCGCCGCCATTTCGCGGACGGCTACACGCAGGACGCGGACGAGAAGGTAGCCGCCGAGTACAGCCTGCGTCTAGGACGGGAGACCGGCATGCGCATGGTCTCGGTGCCCGTTACGAAGGGGCCGGGGCAGAAGGCCGTCTACAACCTGGTCTTTGGGACTCGGAGCAACCACGGTCTGTGGGTCTTCGGCGATGCGCATGCCCGTGCCCGTGACACCTGGTGGGAGGGTCTCGTGCTGCAGGAAGAGGCAAAGGACAACGCACTGATTCCGCTGGCGACCATTCAACGGCCGGACCCGGCGAGGGTGCAGAAGGAAGCTGTGCCGGCCATCGCCGAGAACATCCGGACGCTGCTGCAGCTGGGACGGCCGTTCAAGCTCGTCGAGCACACGGTCGAGGTGTTCGGCGACTACTACGGCCAGGTCCCGGAAACCGTGGCCCGCAAAGCGATCCAGCACCTGCACGCGGCCGGCGCCACCCCGAGCGACGGAAAGGGATCGAGGATCAAGAACCTCGAAGTGCGACCGCCGGTCAGGTACTGACCGGCAGCGGCAGCTGATCCCAGGTTCGTCCGTCGAGGACGCGGCCACCAGACTTGGGCGTGCGCCCGCCCCACTGCTTGAAGAAGAACGCCACCTCCTCGCGGAGGCAGGCGTCGCGAAGCTCCCGGACCCAGGCCACTTCCATCGGCCGGTGGCCTGGCCCGGACTCGCCCCCCGCGATGACCCAGTGGATGCCGTCGAGTTTCAGACCGTCGAGCGGTCCCAACAGCGGCTCGCAGGACAGGAATCGGATGGCAGCGGGGACCGTTCGAAGGTCGTCGACCCGGCCGAGTTCCTCCGTGCTTTCGACGGACACGCCAATCCACAGATTGGATGGCCACTCGAGCCGATCCGCCACGCGCCGCAGCCGACGGGCCCGCTTGGTGAGCACCTGGTATGTGTGCTGCGGTGTCTCCGCCATCACCTCGAACACCTGGCGGACGAAGTCGAGCGGAATCCGGGCGTGAAACAGATCGGACATCGAGTTGACGAAAACCGTCCGCGGGCTGCGCCAGCCGTATGGTACCCGGAGTGCATCCGCGTGAAGGGCGAGGCCGAATCCGGGTCCGGAGGTCCGGGGATCGCCGTCGCTCTGATACTTCGCCGCCCCCATGGCCTTCAGCCGCTTGGCAAGCGTGAGGGCGTAGCAGTTGTCGCACCCGGCCGACACCTGGTCACACCCTGTGGTGGGGTTCCACGTGGCCTCCGTCCACTCGATTCCGCTGCGATCGCCCACTGCCGCTCCCGATCTCCGTTGTGGTTCACAGGCGTTGTCTCTGAGAGCCGCCCGCGATCCCTATCCGGGACCACCATCCTCCGCTGACCGGAGCCTGTCGAACCTGGCTGGTCGCCGCCGCCCATCGTGCTGAAGGTCGTGCGACGGTCGTACTCGTGCGAGCCCCGGTGGTGAAGCCGCTGACCGATATGCAGAGCCCGGGAGCCAGCCCGCCCTTGCGCCTCACCTTGCTTTCGAAGAGTTCTCGGTGCGGCCAGCGGTGATGGGGTGGCGTTGCAGTACCCCTACCACGCGGTGACGGCGAGACCAAGCCACCTTCATTCATCGATATTCGTGTTCCGCAAACTTCGGTCCGTTCATGCAGGAGGCGCCGTGCCGGAACAGTTCATGAGTGCCAAGGAGACCGCGACGTATCTGAACATGTCGCTCGCCTGGGTATACCGCGACGCTCCCCGGCTCGGGCTCGTGCCCTACAAGTTCGGGTGCGGCAGGAACGCCAAGCTGCAGTTCAAGGTGTCTGAGGTCCAGGCTTGGGTGAGGCAGCAGAAGATGCGAGCTGCGTAGGTACGGGAGGTTGCGCGGGGGTTGGGGGCCACGCGGGCCCCCCCCCCCCGCTTGAAGCTGCCCCGCCGACGGGTTGTATGTCTGGTGCCGGGCGGGTTTACAACGGACA
>NZ_JBFBDO010000020.1:0-45451 GCF_040683335.1 Kitasatospora sp. NPDC093806 | reverse complement strand
TTTTGTGGGGGGGGGGGGGGGGGGGCCCCCCCCCCGGCCCCCGCACCCCCGCGTGTTCAGGCGGCCAGGCCGAGGTTGAGGAGCTCTGCGGCGCGGCTGATGGAGCCCGGCATGAGGTGACGGTAGTACTTGAAGGTGATCTTGACGTCGCGGTGGCCCATCCACTCCGCGACGTCGGTGATCGGTATGCCGTTGCTCAGGCAGTTCGACGCGAAGAAGTGGCGCAGCCCGTAGAGGACCATGCCCTCGGGGACGTCGACCTGCCCGGATGCCTTGATCCGCTGCCACTGCCCGCTGATGATGTGGTGCGGCATGGCGAGCGTGATGTCCTTGGGGTTGCAGAGCAGGTAGCCGTCGACGGTCCCGTGGGTGTCCGCGTACCACTCGATGGCGTGCCTGGTGCGCGTCGGCAGCGGTACATCGCGGTACTCGTCCGCCTTGCGGTGCTTCAGGCGGGCGTAGTGCTTGGTGGCCTGGTTGACCTGCTCGCTGACGCGGTAGATGTCGTCGGCGACGATGTTGTTGGTGTTGACGGCGTAGGCCTCGCCGTTCCGCAGGCCGCAACCGCTCATGAGCTCCGCGACCAGGCGGAAGACGTCGTCGCCAGCGGTCCGGATCCCGTGCAGCTGGGAGAGGGACGGGATCACCGCGCGCTCCGCGTCGTACTGCGGGGGCTGCACGCCCTCCAGTGGGCTGTCCTCGTAGAGGCCGAGCCGGTGTGCATCCTGCAGGATCGCCTTCAGCCGGATGAAGGCGTTCTTCTGGGCGGCCAGGCCGATGCCGTTCCGCTCCATGTCCGTGATGAACGCTTCCACGACCTTGTGGTCGAAGGTGCCCATGCGGCGGCTGCCGAAGGCCGGGAGGAGGCGGTTCTTGAGGATGGAATCGATGTTCCGCAACGAGGTCGGGCTCTGGTGCCGCTGGCCCTTCAGCCATTCGGCGGTGTAGGCGGAGAACTGCATGCCACCGTACTTCTTGATGCGTTCGGCCTTGTGCTGGCTCATCGGGGAGTTCTTGCGGGCGTGGTAGACCTCGGCGAGCCGGGCTATCGCCAGATCCTGATTGGAGAAGCCCGACTCCTCGGTCTGCCGCCCCGATGCGTTGCGGTACCTGATCGTGTAATTGTGTGGGCACTTGCTCCAGCGGGACTCGGGGTGCTCGCACTCCTTGAAGAAGCTGCCCATGCCGCGAATGAGACGTGTGCTTGCCATGATGGCTGACCCCCGGAGCCTTGCTGACCTTTTGCTGACTCCGGATGGTGGATCATGCCCCTGAGCTGGGCAGAGACGTCGATCGCGTGATAACAAGCAGAACTACCCCCGCCTGCAAGCGGCCAAGAAGCTCTGGGACGAGCACGACGTCTTCCACCACGCCCAGTCCATCACCCTGCCGTCCTGACCGCGCATGCAGAGCCATGTCGACCATCCGGTGTCCGGTGTCCGGTGTTCGGAGCATTTCGCGGAGCCCGCGAACGCGCGCGGGTGTGGTCGGGTGCGGGGAGGCGCCGGTCATCGCTCGGGGGCGGCGAGCAGGTCGGTGCGCAGCCGGAGGGGGGCGGTGCCGAAGGCGATCCGGCGTAGCAGGGCGCTGTAGAGCGGGGTCCTGGACATCAGTGCCGCCATCCGCGGGCGCAGCGTCGAGGAGAACCGGCCGGTGGAGAGCATCATGCGGCTCTGGATCCGCTGGATCCTGGTGATCCGCTCCACCTCGGGCCGGCGCAACTCGGCGTAGCGGCTCAGCCGGGCCACGCCCGCGTCGCCGCTGCGGACAGCCTCGACCAGGACGGGGTGGGCCGCCACGGCGTCGCGGATGGCCAGGTTGATGCCCTGGGCGCCGATCGGGCTGTGGGTGTGGGCGGCGTCGCCGATCAGCAGCAGGCCGTCGCGCACCCACTGCTCGGCGCTGCCGGAGAAGACGTCCAGCAGGGAGAGGTCGGCGAAGCCGGTGATCTCGGCCCGGATGCGTTCGGCGTACTCCGGCGCCGCGCGGCAGAGTTGCTCGACGATGTGGCCGATGCCGCGGTCGGCCAGCGGGCGGAAGCCGCCGTGCGGGAGGGTCCAGCCGAGCTGGAGCGCGTCCGGCACCGAGCGGTAGCTCAGCACCGGGTTGCCGCCGGCCCGGAAGACCCGGACGTCGCACGGACGCCGGGTGTCCGGATGCGGCGGTGCGGTCAGCCGGAACCAGAGGACGTCCTGGCTGAACAGCTCCTGGCGCCGGTAGCCGATCCCGGCGAGGCCGCGGACCTTGGAGAACCGGCCGTCAGCGGCGACCACGCAGCGCGCCCGCACCACCTGCGCGGGCGTGCCGGCCGACCCGCCCGCGACGGCCCCGCGGACGGCGCCGTCCTCCTCGACCAGCGCGGTCGCCTTGGCGCCGGCCAACTGCCGGAACCCGTCGTACTGTTCGCAGGCGGCCAGCAGTTCGGTGAGCAGGTGCCGCTGCGGCAGGCTGAGCAGGCAGTTGTACGGCCCCGGCAGCCGGCGGTAGTCGCCGTCGATGAGGATCCGCCCGTGCTCCTCCAGCAGGAACCGGTCGTGCTCGACGGCGCCGCGCTCCCGCGCCGGTGCGAGGACGCCCAGTTCGTCCAGCAGTGCCTGGCCGCCGGGTTGGAGGATCTCGCCGCGGTACGTCCGGTCCAGCGAGCGGCTGCGTTCCAGCACGGTGACCCGGAGGCCGGAGCGGACCAGGAGCAGGGCGAGGGTCAGGCCGGCCGGCCCGCCGCCGACCACGCAGATGTCGGTGTCGATGTCCATGTGGCCGGACGCTAGGCGGTGCGCTTCGACGCCGGTTCGCGTCGCCTTTCCGTGACGGTGGCGCAGTGGCGGGCGGCGGGCACGCTGCCGGGCGCGCGGGGTGGACGGCGGCTCGAAGTCGCCGCGAACGCCTGCCAGGACGATCTGATCCGGCTCAAGTCCCTGACCCGCCCGAGTGTGCGGGCAGGGCGGACGGACCGGACAGGAGGGCATCGGGCATGTCGTCGGAGACGAGCAGGGAGACGAGCACGGAGACGAACGGGAGGTGCGGCGGTGGCAGTTGACATCGGACGGCGGCGCGTGGTGGTGACCGGGATCGGCGTGGTGGCCCCCGGCGAGGTGGGCACCAAGGCGTTCTGGGACCTCCTGACGGCGGGCCGGACCGCGACCCGGACGATCTCGACCTTCGACCCGGCACCGTTCCGGTCCCGGGTCGCCGCGGAGTGCGATTTCGATCCGAAGGCCCACGGGTTGACGCCGCGTCAGATGCGGAAGTGGGACCGTACCACGCAGTTCGCGGTGGTCGCGGCCCGCGAGGCGCTGGCCGACTCGGGGGTGTCGGAGGTCAACGACCCGGTACGGACCGGGGTGATGGCCGGCACGGCGTGCGGGATGACGATCAGCCTGGACCGCGAGTTCGCCGTGGTCAGCGACGGGGGCCGCAAGCACCTCGTCGAGGACACCCACGGCGTGCCCTACCTCTACGACTACTTTGTGCCGTCCTCCATGGCGACCGAACTGGCCTGGCTGGCGGAGGCCGAGGGTCCGGTGGGCGTGGTCTCGACCGGGTGCACCTCCGGGATCGACGTGATCGCGCACGCCTGCGACCTGATCCTCGACGACACGGCCGACGTGATGCTGGCCGGAGCCTCGGACGCGGCGATCTCCCCGATCACCGTGGCCTGCTTCGACGCGATCAAGGCGACCACCCCGCGCAACGACGAACCGGAGAGCGCCTCGCGCCCGTTCGACCTGACCCGCAACGGCTTCGCCCTCGGCGAAGGTGCGGCGATGTTCGTCCTGGAGGAGCGCGAGCACGCGCGCCGGCGCGGTGCGCACGTCTACGCCGAGGTCACCGGCTACGCCGGGCGCTGCAACTCCTACAGCATGACCGGGCTGCGGGTGGACGGGAACGAGATGGCGGAGGCGATCCGGGTCGCGCTCGACCGCAGCCGGATGAACCCCGAGGACATCGGCTACGTCAACGCGCACGGCTCGGCGACCAAGCAGAACGACCGGCACGAGACGGCCGCGTTCAAGAAGAGTCTCGGCGACCACGCCTACCGGGTGCCGGTCAGCTCGATCAAGTCGATGATCGGGCACTCGCTGGGCGCGGTGTGCGCGCTGGAGTTCGCCGCCAGTGCGCTGGCGATCGAGCATTCGGTGGTGCCGCCCACGGCCAATCTGCACGTGCCCGACCCCGAGTGCGATCTGGACTACGTGCCGTTGACGGCGCGGGAGCAGCGGGTGCCCACGGTGCTCAGCGTGGCCAGCGGCTTCGGCGGCTTCCAGAGCGCGATCGTGCTCGCCGAGCCGGAGTGGAGCAGGGCATGACCGACGTGGTGGTGACCGGGATCGGCGTGGTGGCGCCGAACGGCTGGGGTGCGGCGGAGTACTGGGAGGCCACGCTGGCCGGCCGATCCGGTCTCGGGCCGCTCACCCGCTTCGACTCCGCCGGGTACCGGGCGCACGTGGCCGGGGAGGTGAACTTCACGCCGGAGGACCACCTGCCGGGCCGGCTGCTGCCGCAGACCGACCACATGACCCGGCTGGCCCTGGTCGCGGCGCAGGAGGCGCTCGCCGACGCGGGGGCGGATCCGGCGGCGATGCCGGACTTCTCCGCCGGGGTGGTCACGGCCGCCTCGGCGGGTGGCTTCGAGTTCGGTCAGAAGGAACTGGCGGCGCTGTGGGGCAAGGGCCCGGCCTACGTCAGCGCCTACCAGTCCTTCGCCTGGTTCTACCCGGTCAACACCGGGCAGATCTCGATCCGGCACGGCATGCGCGGCCCCGGTTCGGCGCTGGTGGCCGAGCAGGCGGGAGGCCTGGACGCGCTCGCCAAGGCTCGCCGGCACGTCCGCGAGGGCACCGCGCTGATGCTGGCCGGCGCGGTGGACGGCTCGCTCTGCCCGTGGTCGTGGCTCTGTCTGACCCGCAGCGGCACGGTGAGCCCGCGCAGGGATCCGCAGCGGGCCTACCTGCCGTTCGACGCGGACGCCTCCGGCGGGGTGCCGGGCGAGGGCGGCGCGCTGCTCGTCCTGGAAACCCCGGAGCGGGCTGCCGAGCGTGGGCAGCACCGCCACTACGGGCGGATCGCGGGCTACGCGGCGACCTTCGACCCCCGGCCGGGCTCCGGCCGTCCGCCCGGTCTGCGGCGGGCGATCGAGACGGCGCTCGCCGACGCCGGGATCGGCCCGTCCGACATCGACGTGGTCTTCGCCGACGCCAGCGGGGTGGCCGACCGGGACCGGGCGGAGTCCGAGGTGCTGAGCGCGGTGTTCGGCCCGCGCGGGGTGCCGGTGACGGCCCCCAAGACGATGACCGGCCGACTGCTGGCCGGCGGCGCCCCGCTGGACGTCGCGGCGGCGCTGCTGGCCATGCGCGACGCGGTGATCCCGCCGTCCGTCCACGTCGGCAAGCCGGCCGACCCGGACCTCGACCTGGTCCGGGACCGGCCGCGGCCGGCCCGGCTGGACGCCGCGCTGGTCCTCGCCCGTGGGCACGGCGGCTTCAACAGCGCGCTCGTGCTGACCAGTTGATCAACCCGTACCCGTCCGAACCAACCGACGTGAGGAATCCCCATGGCAGAGTTCACCCTTGACGAGCTGGTCGCCGTGCTGAAGGAGGCCGCGGGCGTCGACGGTGGCGTCGACCTCGACGGCATCCTGGACGTGCCCTTCGCCGACCTGGGCTACGACTCGCTGGCCCTGTTCAACACCGTCAACACCATCGAGCGGGACCGTGGCATCGTGCTCCCGGACGAGACCGTGGTCGAGGCCACCACGCCGCGCCTGCTGCTGGAAGCGGTCAACCTCGGTCCCGCCAAGGCCGCCTGATCATGTGCGGAATCGTCGGGGTGGTCGACTACGAAACCCCGCCCGAGCACCGTCGGGAGTTGCTCCAGGCGATGACGGACACCATGGCCTGCCGGGGGCCGGACGCCGAGGGGCTCTGGTTCGGCCGGTCGGTCGGCCTCGGCCACCGGCGGCTGTCCGTCATCGACCCGGAGCACGGGCAGCAGCCGATGACCGCCCGCCACCGGGGCCGCGGCGCGGCGATCACGTTCAGTGGGGAGGTGTACAACTTCCGCGAGCTGCGCGCCGAACTCACCGCGCACGGACACGAGTTCCGGACCGCCTGCGACACCGAGGTGGTCCTGCGCGGCTACCTCCAGTGGGGCGCCGCGCTGGTCGAGCGGCTGAACGGGATGTACGCCTTCGCCGTCTGGGACGAGCAGGCCGAGGAAGTGCTGCTGGTCCGCGATCGCATGGGCGTCAAGCCGCTCTACTACTGGCCGACCACCGCCGGCGTGCGCTTCGGCTCGGAGCCCAAGGCGGTCCTGGCCGACCGCACGCTGCCTCGCCGGGTCGGTGCGGAGGGCCTGTGCGAGGTGCTGGACATGGTGAAGACGCCGGAGGCGGCCGTCTTCACGGGGCTGTCCGAGGTCCGCCCCGGCCAACTGGTACGGGTCGGGCGTGGCGGGGTGCGCCGGCAGACGTACTGGCGGCTGGAGGCCCGGGAACACGCCGACGACCTGCCGACGACCATCGGCACCGTCCGCGAGCTGCTCGCCGACACCGTCACCCGCCAGCTGGTCTCGGACGTGCCGCTCGGCACGCTGCTCTCCGGCGGGCTGGACTCCTCCGCGGTGACCGCGCTGGCCGCCCTCGGCGGGCCGGTGCGTTCCTTCTCGGTGGACTTCCGGGGCGCGGCCGACGGCTTCGCCTCCGACGCGGTCCGGCGGGAGGCGGACGCGCCGTACGTGCGCGAGCTCGCCCGGCACGTGGGCGCGGACCACCTGGAGGTGCTGCTGGACAGCCCCGGGCTGACCGATCCGGCGGTGCGCGCCGCCGTGCTGCGCGCCACCGACCTGCCGCCCGCGTACTGGGGCGACATGTGGCCCTCGCTGTACCTGTTCTTCCGCAGGGTGAGGGAACAGGTGACGGTGGCCCTGTCCGGCGAGGCCGCGGACGAACTGTTCGGTGGCTACCGTTGGTTCCGCAACCCGCTGGCCCTGCGCGCCGCCACCTTCCCGTGGCTCACCCCCGGTTCGGCGCGCTACTTCGGCGGCAGCTCGCTGTTCCATCCGGGCCTGCTGGACAAGCTCGACCCGGACGGCTACCGGGCCGCCCGGTACGCCGAGGCGATCGCCGAGGTCCCGGTGCTGCCGGGGGAGTCGGACACCGAGCGGCGAATGCGTGAGGTCGGCTACCTCAACCTGACCCGGTTCGTGCAGACGCTGCTCGACCGGAAGGACCGGATGAGCATGGCGGTCGGCCTGGAGGTGCGGGTGCCGTTCTGCGACCACCGGCTGGTCGAGTACGTCTTCAACGTGCCGTGGGCGATGAAGAGTTTCGACGGCAGGGAGAAGAGCCTGCTGCGCGCGGCGGTGGCCGATCTGCTGCCGCGCTCGGTGGTCGAACGGGTGAAGACCCCGTACCCGGCCACCCAGGACCCGGGCTACGAGGGTGTGCTGCGGGCCGAGCTCACGCGGGTGGTAGGCGATCCCGACGCCCCGGTGCTGCCGCTGCTGGACCTCGACCGGGCCCGCGCGGCGGCCGGCCGCCCGACCGGCGCGGTGAGCCGGCCCTACGACCGGGGCAGCCTGGAGCTGGTGCTGTGGCTCAACTCCTGGCTCGCCGAGTACGAGGTCACGCTGGATCTGTGACCTCGGCGGCGTCCGCGTCGCCGGTGGCCGACGGGGGCAGCCCCTCGGCCAGGACCGACCGAAGGCCACGCAGCAGCCGCTGCGTGGCCTTCAGGTCGTCCGGGTCCAGGCCGCCGGCGAGGTGCTCCATCCAGTGCCGTTCGGCGGGCTCGATCCGGGCGAGGGCGTCGGCCCCCGTGGCGGTCAGGGCGACCAGCGGGGCCCGCCGGTCGGCCGGGTCGGGGGAGGTGCTGACCAGGCCCTCCTCGACCAGCTTGACCACGGTCTGCTGGACGGCCTGCCGGCGCAGTCCGCGCTCGCGTGCGAGGCGGGCGACGCTCTGCGGTCCGTCGTGCAGCAGGCCGAGGACCTGCCAGCGCGCGGAGGTGAGCCCGAAGCGGGCGGACAGCGCGTCGCCCGCGCGCAGCAGGGCGCCGTTGACGGCGAACAGCTCAGTCGTGATGTCACTCAATGTCTCGGCCGTGGGGGAGAGGTCGGTCATGGGGGCAGCCTAACCGCAGTCCATCCGGGGTTTCGGCAAGAACTTGTCATTCTGCTCCGGCACCCACTACTGTCAATTCGACAAGACCTTGTCGATTCGGCGAGTCGCGTCGGACACACGCCGCCGACCGGACCACGGCCGGACGATCGGAACCGCTGGGAGAAACAGGAATGGCAAACGCCGCCTCGCAGACCGACGAGGCCGCCCCGGACCAGGCCGGCGGCCCGGCCGGCTTCACGCACCGCCAGATCATCACGGCGCTCTCCGGCCTGCTGCTGGCCGTGCTGCTCGCCGCGCTCGACCAGACCATCGTCTCCACCGCGCTGCGCACGATCGGCGACCAGCTGCACGGGCAGACCGTCCAGGCCTGGGTGATCACCGGCTACCTGGTCAGCTCCACGATCGCGATGCCGTTCTACGGCAAGCTGTCCGACATCTACGGCCGCAAGCCGCTCTACCTCGCGGCAATCGTGGTTTTCATCGTCGGCTCGGCGGCGTGTGCGCTGGCGAACTCGATGGAGGCGCTGGCCGTCGCCCGGGTGGTGCAGGGCTTCGGCGGTGCCGGGCTGATGTCGCTGCCCACGGCCGTCATCGCCGACCTCGCCCCGGTGCGCGAACGCGGCCGCTACTTCTCGTACCTGATGTCGGCCTGGGTCGCGGCCAGTGTGCTCGGCCCGGTGGTCGGCGGCCTGTTCGCGGGTGCCGGGGAGATCCTCGGCGTGACCGGCTGGCGCTGGGCGTTCCTGATCAACGTGCCGCTCGGCCTGGTGGCCCTGTTCAGCGTGCGCAAGGCGCTCAACCTGCCGCACCGGCGGGTGGACCACCCGATCGACTACCGGGGTGCGCTCACCCTGGCGCTCTGCCTGGTGCCGCTGCTGATCGTCGCCGAGGAGGGCCTCGGCTGGGGCTGGGCATCGGTACGTTCGCTGGCGCTGTTCGCGGTCTCGCTGGTCGGTCTGGTGCTGTTCGTGCTGGCCGAGCGGGCCCGCGGGCTGGAGGCGATGGTCCCGCTGCGGCTGTTCCGGCGCGGCGGGATCACCCTGGCCACCGCCGTCAACTTCACCATCGGGGTGGGCATCTTCGGTACGGTCTCCACGCTGCCGCTCTTCCTCCAACTGGTGCAGGGCCGCAGCGCCACCGTCGCCGGACTGGTGATCATCCCGGTGATGACCGGGGCGATCGTCTCGCAGATCGTCTGCGCGAAGATCATCAAGAAGCGGAACCGGTACAAGAAGCCCGCGATCGCCGGCCTCGGGTCGATGGCCGGCGCGTTGCTGGCGCTGTCCGCCGTCGGGGTGGACACCCCGCTGGCGGTGATCGTGCTGATCGCCGCGTGGCTGGGTCTGGGCATCGGGCTCTCGCAGACCGTCATCACCCTGGCCATCCAGAGCGCGGCGCCCAAGTCCGAGCTGGGCGTGGCCAACGCCGCCTCCGGCCTCTTCCGGCAGATGGGCGGCACGACCGGCGCCGCGGTGTTCATGTCGGTGCTGTTCGGCGTCGCAGCCGACCGGATCGGCGGGGCGGCGGACGGTGACGAGGCCGTCCGGCAGGCGCTCTCCGACCCGGACTCCACCGGTCGGCTGACCGCCTCGGCGGTCGACGCCTTCGCTGCGGGCTTCAGCACGATGTTCCTGGTCGGCGGCCTGATCCTGGCAGTGGGTTTCGTGCTCACCTTCCCGCTGCGGGAGCTGCGCGACGAGGAGTGAGCGCCGCACCTGCGTCCCCCTGATCCGTGTGCCCCCGGTCGCCCCCGTGCCGGGGGCACGCGCTTTCCGGCGGCGATCCGGCGGCGATCCGGCGGCGATCGGGCGGCGATCGGGCGGCCTTCCACGGCAGTTCGGCCCGACGGTGACCCGGCGGCGACTCGAAGGGGCCCCGCGAGCATGGGGGACACCGACCCGCCGAGAGTGGAGGACCGATGCCCCCCGTACCCCTGCCCCTGCCGCTGGACCTGCCCCCAGGCATGGTGGACGGCCCGACCTTCCTGTCCATCATGGGCGCACTGCCGACCGGGGTCACCGTCGTGACCACCCTGGGACCGGACGGCGAGCCGTACGGCGTGACCTGCTCCGCCGCGTGCAGCGTCTCCAAGACCCCGCCGCTGCTGCTGGTGTGCATCAACCGGGAGAGCCGGGTGCTGCGGGCCCTGCTGGAGCGCGGCGAGTTCGCCGTCAACGTGCTGCGCGGCGGCGGCGAGTCCACCTCCGCGCGGTTCGCCTCGCGGCAGGACGACCGCTTCCGGCACGTCCGGTGGGAGCCCGGCAGCGCCGGCGGGCTGCCGGTGATGCCGGCCGACGTGGTCGCGCACGCCGAGTGCCGGGTCGCCGCGGCCGTGGAGGCGGGCGACCACACCATCGTGATCGGCGCCGTGCTGGCCGGCGGCCCCCGGCCCGAGGTGTCCAGCCCGCTCATGTACTGGCGCCGCTCCTACGCCCGTTGGCCCGTCGAGGAGGATCCGAGGACCGCCGCCCTGACCCTGGCGGCCGAGGGCTGAGCGGGCATGGGAAACGGCGGGGGCCGCGTCCGGGGAAGAGCTTCCCGGACGCGGCCCCCGCCGCCTGTCCGCCGTCACCCGCGCCGCATCGCCGCCCGGACCTCCTCGGCGCTCGCGGCCAGCAGTTCCCGGATCTCCGGGCGGTGGTGGCCGGTGGCCCACTCCGCGATCCGGATCATCTTGTCCGCGGTCGGATTGATGTGGTGGGTGCCGGGGTCGTTGAAGCCCAGCGCCGGCAGCATCCAGTCCGACTCGCGGACCCGCTGCTCCGCCACCGCCGCGGCCTCCTCGGCACTCATGCGCCCCGCGTCCACCGCCTCGCACAGCTCGGTGAGCTCGTCGAAGGCCTCCTTGTAGAAGTCGAGCGGGCACCACAGGCCTGGGTACGGGTTGTCGTCCAGCGCCTGGCAGTGGGTGTCGTCGCCGGTCTCCTTGGTCTTCGTCAGCGCGTTGAGGATGCGCTTGCCGCCGATGACGCTGGCCGAGGCCCAGATCCGGAACACCGAGTTCCACAGCGGGTAGTGCGAGAAGGAGATGAAGGAGTTGTTGACCAGCTTGTCGTTCCACTCCAGCAGGCCCTGCTCCAACTGCTCCACGTAGGCGAAGCGCTCGCTCGCGAAGTCGTCGTCGCGCAGCGCCGCCATCAGCCGCCAGGACAGCGCGTTGATGATCTCGCAGGTGTTGGACAGCCCGCGCGAGAACAGTGGGTCGATGAAGCCGGCCGCGTGCGACATCAGGCACCAGCGCTCGCCGACCGTCCTGGTCGACGAGTACTGCATCCGGTCCGTCCGGACCCACTCGCGCACGCTGCGGGCACCCTTCAACTGCCGCTGCACCGCCGGGAAGCGCTCCACGTGGCACCGGAACTCCTCCTCGGCCGTCAGGTCCGGCCGGGCGGGGTACCTCCGCTCGTCGAGCTGGATGCCCACGCTGCACAGCGGGTTGGTGGCTCCCGGGTGGTTGTTGAACGGGATGATCCACATCCAGCCGCGTTCGAAGATGTGGTGCATCGTCCCGTCGTTCCACGGCACCGGCGGGCGCAGCTCGGCGGGCGTGTCCACGTGGTCGTCGATCGGGTCCACCCCGACCATGTGGGTGAAGATCGAGCGGGCGTGGTGCTTGAGCCGACTGGGCTCCTCGCGCAGCCCCAACTGCCGGGCCAGCGGGGAGCGGAAGCCGCTGGCGTCGACCAGGTAGCGGGCCCGGACCGTGCTGCCGTCGGCGCCGGCCACGGTCACCCCGGCCTCGTCGAACTCGATGTCCTCCACCCGGAAGTGCTGCCGCGCGTCGCAGCCGTAACGCACGGCGGTGTGGAACATGTAGGCGTCGGTGTCCTGCCGGAAGAAGTGGGCCGCGTTGCCGACGATCGAGGGGATGCGGAACTGGCTGGTCTCGTGCGGGTCCGGCTCCTGGCCGTCCTGGTGGAACATGAAGCCGAAGTTGCTCTTCTGCCCGTGCGCGCTGCTGACGTTGGCCAGGACGTCCTCGAAGCTCGCCAGGTGGGCGATCTCCGGCACGCCGTACCGGTCCGAGATCAGCCGCAGGACCACCAGCGTCTGCCCGATGGTCGACTCGCCGACGGCGAACCGGGGGTGATGGGCGCCGTCGAGCAGCATGACCCGGAAGCCGTGCTTGGCGAGGATCGAGCCGAGCATGGTGCCCGACAGGCCGCTGCCGATGATGGCGACGTCGTACGGTTGCCCGGTCTGCTGTCCCTGGTCTGTGGTCACGTCGAACTCCTCTCCGTTCAGGCCGACTTGACGCCGATGGCGAAGTGGTCGCGGGTGATGGTGTCGGAAGCGGTGATCCGGTCGACGGTGAAGCCGGCCTCCACCAGGTACTCGCGCGCCTCCTGGAGCGAGTAGGCTCCGGCCTCGTCCCGGATCATGGTGTGGTTGATCCGCTGCAGGAGGACCTCCGGGTCCCGCTCGTCCGGGTCGATCATGGCGTCGTACAGGACCACCAGCCCGCCCGGGCGCACCGCCTTGTGGGCGCGGCGCAGCAGCTCCCCGCGGTCGGCCACCGGCCAGTCCGGCAGGACGTGGCCGAAGATCACCACGTCCGCCTCCGGCAGGTCGGTGGCGAAGAAGTCGCCGCCCTGGAAGGCGACCCGCTCGGCGGTTCCGGCCCCGGCCACCAGCTCGTCGAAGAGCGGGCGCAGCGCCGGCAGGTCGAAGACCGCGCCGCGCAGGTGCGGGTGGGCGGTGGCGATCCGGGAGGCGACGTTGCCGCGCCCGCCGCCGACGTCCACGAAGGAGGTGTACCGGCTCCAGTCGATCTCGCGGGCCAGCTCGTCGGCGGTGAAGCCGTTGTGGGCGTCCATGTGCAGCATGATCTGCTTGGCGCGGTCGAGGTCCTCGTACTGCTTCGGGTAGGCCAACTGGCCCTGCGCGGCCACGGCCGACTTGGCCTTGCCGTCGCGCAGCGCGTCGGTCAGCTGCGCCCAGGCGTGGTAGTGCAGCCGGGCGTGCTGGCGGGCGGTGCCGCCCAGGTAGGTGCCGCCGGGAAGCAGGAACTCGCGGGCGAGCTCCGAGGCCCGGTAGCGTCCGTCCTGCTCGTCGAGCAGTCCGAGGCCGACCAGGGCGTCCAGGAAGTCCTTGAACAGGCGGTGCCGCACGTCGAGTTCGGCGCGGAGCTGCTCGACGTCGGCGGCGCGGTCGGCGAGCAGCTCGAAGATGCCGAGCTCGACCGCGCTCTGCAGCGCCTTGGCCCGGAAGTAGGCGGTGTTGAGTGCGACGATCCGGCGCGCGCGGGCGGCGGGGCTGTCGGTGGTCGATGTCATCGTGCTTTCCTTCGCGGTGAGTCGGTGAGGTTCAGGCCGCCGGGCCGAACCAGGTGGCGGCGGCGTGGTGGAACTCGTCGTGGCGGGCCGGGTCGCCGGCCCAGGCCACGTAGCCGTCCGGGCGGATCAGGTAGGCGGTGGCCGGCTCCGGTCCGGCGCCCTTGGTGGTCAGGGTGTCCACCCGGTCCGCCCAGGCGGCCAGCGGCGGGTCGGCCGGGGCCGGTTCGGGGAGCAGCAGCAGGCCGCGGGCCCCGGTGAAGCAGTCGCTGATCCGCCGCGGACCGTCGGCGGTGAGCAGTTCGGCGTCCGGCATCCGGCGGCCGATGAGCGGGTGGTCTCCGGTGCCGTAGGTGACGTCGAAGCCGGAGAGCATGCCGGCGATGTACCGGTTGGTGTCGGGCAGGGTCATCAGCTCGCGGAAGGTCTGCCGCAGAGCGTCGTACCGGGGGTCCGGGTCGATCAGGACGGCCTGGGTCCGGGTGTTGCGCACCACCCCGTCGGCGACCGGGCGGCGCTCGCCCTCGTAGCTGTCCAGCAGTTCCGGGGTGCCCTGGCCGCGGACCGTCGCCGCGAGCTTCCAGCCGAGGTTGACGGCGTCCTGGACGCCGAGGTTGAGGCCCTGGCCGCCGGCCGGCAGGTGGATGTGCGCCGCGTCGCCGGCCAGCAGGACCCGGCCGCTGCGGTAGGCGTCGGCCAGCCGGGAGACGTCGGTGAGCCGGGACAGCCAGGTGACGTCGTGCATCCCGTGGTCGCCGCCGGTGTGCTCGATCAGCGCGGCGCGCATCTCCTCCTCGGTGACCGGCGCGTGGCGGTCGGGGAAGGGCTCGCCGAACCAGGCGACCGTCGCCCGGTAGACGCCCGGCTGGTGCTGGAACGCCCCGAACCAGGAGCGCCGTTCGGGGTTGAGCAGGCCCACCGGGCGCATCGGCCCGAGGCCCTCGCCGCGTGGCAGCTCGCCGCTGAAGCGCATGTCGCCGATGAGTGCGTACATGTGGGGGTCCTGGCCGGTGAACCCGATCCCGGCGTGCTCGCGGACGGTACTGCCACCGCCGTCGCAGCCGACCAGGTAACGGGCCCGCAGCGGGCCGATGCCGGTCCCGACGGTCACTCCGTCCTCGTCCTGGGAGAAGCCGGTGACGGCCGCGCCGCGCACGATCCGTACGCCCAGCTCGCGGGCCCGCCCGGCGAGCAGCTCCTCGGTGCGCACCTGGGGCACCAGCAGCACGTACGGGTGGCGGGTGTCGAACTCCTCGAACCGCATCGGCACCCCCAGGCTGGCGAAGTTGCCGCCCTGGAGCACTCCCGCGCCCTCCTTGAAGCGGTCGAGCAGCCCGCGCAGTTCGAGCAGTTCCACGGTGCGGCCCTGCATGCCCATGGCCTTGGAGTGCTTCTCCGGTTCCGCGCGTCGCTCGACCACCATCGTCCGGGCTCCGCCCAGCGCCAGCTCGCAGGCGAGCATCAGGCCGGTCGGCCCCGCTCCCGCCACCACCACATCGCAGTCCAACACGGCCTCCGCTCTCGGTCCGGTACGACGGGCCCACGCTGTCAGCCGCACTTCGAGCCGGAGTCCAGCGACGCTCGCCGCCCGGGCGGCCGGCACCAAGGCGACTCGAAGCGGGGTGCCTAGCGTCGGCGGGGACCCTGACCCACCGACAGAGGACAGCCATGCCACTCACCGCGAACGAGGCCGCCTACCTGGCCTCGCAGCCGCTCGCCCGTCTGGCCACCGTGGACGGCCGCGGACAGCCGCACGTCGTTCCCCTGGGATTCCACTACAACGCCGAGCTCGGCACCGTCGACGTGACCGGGCGCGGCATGGCCCGCAGCCTCAAGTACCGCCACGTCCAGGCGCATCCGCGGGTCTCGCTGGTGGTGGACGACGTGCTGGACGCGGAGCACTGGGTCGTCCGCGGGATCGAGATCCGGGGTACCGCGGTCGCGCTGCCCAGCGGCGGAAGGGAGATCCTGCCGCACGTCGACGACGAGCTGATCCGGATCACCCCCGAGCGGATTGTCTGCTGGGGCATCGACTCCGACTGCCAGGCCCCGCCGCTGGCCCGCGACGTCGCCGGGAACGTCGCCGGGAACGTCGCCGGGAACGGGGTGCGGGCATGATCGAGCGGCTGCCGAAGTTCCCCTGGGACGTCCTGTTCCCCTACCGCAAGCGCGCGGCCGCCCACCCCGACGGGCTGGTCAACCTGGCGCTCGGCGACCCGGTCGACCCGACCCCGCCCGCCGTCCGCGCGGCCCTCGCCGCCGCGGCCGACGCGCCCGGCTACCCGTCCACCGAGGGCACGCCCGAGCTCCGGGCGGCCGTCGCGGCGTGGCTGCTGCGCCGCGAGGGGGCGGCCGTCGAGCCGGACGCCGTGATCCCGGCCGTCGGCACCAAGGAGCTGATCGCCTGGCTGCCCACCATGCTGGGCCTGGGCCCCGGCGACATCGTGCTCGTCCCCGAACTCGCCTTCCCCACCTACGAGGTGAGCGCCCGGCTGGCCGGCGCCACGCTGGTCCGGACCGACTCGCCGCTGAGCCACGACGGCCCCGCCCCCCGGGTGCTCTGGCTGAACTCCCCTTCCAACCCGGAGGGCCGGGTCCTGGGTACCGCCGAACTGCGCGCGATCGTCGAGTGGGCGCGCGAACGGGGCACCCTGGTGGTGAACGACGAGTGCTACCTGGACCACGTCTGGGAGGGTGAGACCCGCTCGGTGCTGCACCCCGAGGTCAGCGGCGGCAGCCACCGGGGCGTGCTGGCCGTGCACTCGCTGTCCAAGCGGTTCAACCTGGCCGGCTACCGGGCGGGCTTCGCCGCGGGGGACCCGGAGGTCATCGCGACGCTGCTGGAGGTGCGCAAGCACGCCGGTCACATGGTGCCCGCCCCGGTGCAGGCCGCGATGGCGGCCGCGCTCGGCGACGACTGCCACCTGGCGCGGCAGCGCGAGCACTACGCCCGGCGGCGTGAGCTGCTGCGCACGGCACTGGTGGACGCCGGGTTCCGGATCGAGCACTCGGCGGGTGCGCTGTTTCTCTGGGCGACCAGGGACGAGCCGTGCTGGGCGACCGTCGGCGCGCTGGCCGATCTCGGCATCCTGGTGGCGCCCGGGGAGTTCTACGGTGAGGCGGGCGCGCGGCACGTCCGGGTGGCCGTCACGGAGACCGACGAGCGGGTCGAGCAGGCGGTGAAGCGGTTGGCCGGGGGCTGATGACGCGCCGATCCCGGTGCCCCGCCGGCCGCGTGCCGGCGGGGCACCGTGCTGCTCGGGGCGGTGTGCCGAACGGGTCGGGACGCCCGACGGCCGCTGCCCCCGGACTCGTCCGGGGGCAGCGGCCGTCGCGGTCAGCCGGTCCGCTCCGGGACCACGCTCTCGACCAGGTGCAGGTAGGAGTTGACCGGGCGGACCTCGGCCCGGGTCAGGCCCGCCTCCTCGACCAGCGAGACCAGGCCGGCCTGCGTGTGCTTGCGGCCACCGACGTTGAGCAGGAGCAGCAGGTCCATCGCGGTGGTGAACTTCAGCTCCGGGCTGCCGTCCACCAGGTTCTCGACCACGATGACCCGGCTGCCCGGCGCGGCCGCCCGTACGACGTTGCGCAGGGTCAGGACGGTGCTCTCGTCGTCCCACTCCAGGATGTTCTTCAGCAGGTACACCTCGGCCGCGACCGGGATCTCCCGACGGCAGTCACCGGCCAGCAGCGTCGCGCGGTCGGCGAGCGCACCGCCCGGCCGCAGCCGCGGGTCGGCCCCGGCCACCACGTCGGGCAGGTCCAGCAGGGTGCCGCGCAGCCGGGGGTTGCGCTCCAGCAGCGTGGCCAGGACGTGCCCCTGGCCGCCGGCGATGTCCACCACCGTGCCGACCCCGCTCAGGTCCAGCCGGTCGGCCAGCGCCAGGGCGGAGAGCCGGCTGGACTGGGTCATCGCCCGGTCGAAGACCGCCGCCGACTCCGGCGAGTGCTCGTGCAGGTGGTCGAAGAAGTCCGCCCCGTGCAGCTCGGGGAAGACCGCCTTGCCGGTGCGCACCGCCTCGTCGAGGTGCCCCCACAGCTCCCAGGTCCACGGCTCGGTGCCCCAGAGCACCATGTCCTTGAGGGTGCGCGGGGTGTCCTCGCGCAGCAGCCGGGAGGCGTCGGTGTGCGCGTACCGGCCGTCCGGCTGCTCGGCGAACACGCCGTAGCAGGTGAGCGCGCGCAGCAGCCGTTGCAGGGTGCCCGGGTCCGCGTTCACGGCCGCGGCCAGTTCGGCCGCGCCGGCGGGCTCCTCGCCCAGCGCGTCGGCCAGGCCCAGCCGGGCCGCCGCCCGGACGGCGGCCGCGCCGGCCGCGCTCAGTGCGAGCTCGCGCAGCCGGATGACCGGCTGCGCGATGATGTCGCCGCTCGTCGTCATGGTCCGCTCCTCTCAGGCGCCGTGCTGCGCGATCAGGTCGAACGGGGCCGGCTCGGCCTGGGCGAGGCCCATCACCTTGCCGACCCGCGAGCGGAACTCCGGCGAGGCGGTCGCCGCCTTGTGCGAGGCCGCGTCGTCCCACTCGGCGGTCTCGACGTACACCGCGGGGTCCGCCGCCGACCGGTACAGCCGGTGCGAGCGGAACCCGGGCCGGGTGCTCATGAAATCGCTGATCTCCCCGACGAGTGCCTCGAACTCGGCGACGTCCCCGGTGACGCTGAAGCGGTTGATGAAGGTGAACACGGTTGTCCTCCGGTGATGGTGTGGGTGGTGCGGGGTCAGCGGGAGCCGAACAGCCGGTCGCGCAGCTCGCGCCGCTGGACCTTGCCGGTGGCGGAGCGCGGGATGCCCTCCACCAGCCGCAGCTGCCGCAGGTGCTCGTAGTAGGGGAGGCGGGCGTTGGCGAACTCGGTCAGGGCGGCAGGGTCGACGCCCTCGCCGCGCGGCACCACGAGCCCGACGGCGACGGCACCGCTCAGCTCGTCGGGGTGGTCGAAGACCACGCAGTCGGCGACGGCCGGATGGCGCATCAGCACCCGCTCGATCTCGCTCGGCGACACCAGCCAGTTGTCGCACTTGAAGACGTCCTTGATCCGGTCGACGACGAAGAGCCGGCCCGCCTCGTCGATCCGGCCGACGTCGCCGGTGCGGAACCAGCCGTCCGCGTCGACGGCGTCGGCGGGCGCGTCACCCAGGTAGCCCAGCATCAGCTGCGGCCCCCTGACCTGGATCTCGCCGCGCTCGCCGATCGGCAGCACCGCGCCGCTGCGCACGTCGACGATCCGGCAGGCCGTCCCGGCCACCGGTGGCCCGCTGGAGCCGACGGTCGGGCTCTCCGGCAGGTCGAAGTGCGTCGACGGCGAGGTCTCGGCGAGGCCGTAGCCCTGGACCACCGGGACACCGAAGTGCTCCGACAGGGCCACCGTCGTCCGGGGCGGCAGCGCCGAGCCCCCGGACAGCACGGCCCGCAGCGACGGGATCCGGAAGCCGGGCAGGCGCTCGTCGCCGGCGAGCCGGGACAGCCGCACCGGGAGGCTGTACAGGTGCGAAGCCCGCCAGGTGCGGGCCAGCCCCATCAGCGCCTCCCGGTCCTCCTCGGGGGAGAGCACGTGCGTCGCGCCGACGGCCAGCGCGACGTTCAGGTGCATGAGGTGGAACGAGGGCAGGTTGTTGAGCGAGACGGAGTCCGCCGTGAGCCGGTGGGCGTGCGCAGACTGCGCGGCGTTCACCAGCAGGTTGCGGTGGCTCAGCCGCACCGTCTTGGGCGCGCCCGTGGTGCCGCTGGTGAACTGCAGGCAGGCGGTCTCCACCACCTCGCCGGCCGGGACGGCGGCCCGCTCCAGCCCGGCCAGGACGGGCGTGCCGTCACCGGCATCGGCGGTCAGCACCAGCTGTCGCAGCAGCGGCAGCCGGGTGCGCAGCGCCGTGATCCGCCGGTGCATCCGGGGCGACAGCACGGCCGCCCGCGCACCGCAGGAGGCGAGGACGTGCACCAGGGTGTCGTCCGGGACGAGCGGGTTGAACATGGCGCTGGTGTTCCCGGAGCGCGAGATGCCCAGGAACGTGACCGCGAACTCGACGGTCGGCTCGGCGGCGATCGCGATCACCGTGCCGGGGCCGCCGAAGGCGCCGCGCAGCGCCTCGGCGCACTCGGTCACCCGGTGGTCCAGACGCGCGTGGTCGAGCACCAGGTCGCCGGCGACCAGAGCGGGGTGACGCGGCGTCCGTCCGGCGGCGCGCCGGAGCAGGTCGTCGATCCGGGGCCCGCCGATCAGCTCGGCCACGCCGTCCAGGGGCGGACCGAAGGTCGTACTGTCCCGTGGGAGGTCCACGGTGGCCTCCTCTCAGGCGGGCAGGTCGTCCCGGTACACCTGGCGGTGCCGGACCTTCAGCTCTCCGGCCACCCGCACCAGCCGGTCCTCGCAGCTGCAGCTCAGGTGCACCGCGGCCGGGCCGCCCTCGGGCGTCGCGACGATCAGGGCGTACGTCCTGGCCAGCACGCTGCCGTCCGGCTGCTCGGCGACCTCCAGCATCCCGAGCCAGTGGCGGTGCCGGACCCCGGCGGCGGCCAGGCGCTCCGCGGCCTCCCGCGCGCCCTGCTCGATCGCGCCGCGCCCCTCCTGCGGGTGCGGGCGGGCATTGGCGGCGAACACGCCGTCCTCGGTGAAGGTCGTGGCCCACTCGGTGACCTCGCCCTCGTCGAGATGGCGCATCTGCCGCCCGTAGAAGTGCTGGACCTCCTCGTAGAGCGTTGCGGTCATTCTCCGGGCCTCCTCGGATAGTCGGGGGGTGGGGCAGCGCCGACGCTCCCACCTCCGTTTCGAATCCCGTTGGAGCCGGCGGCGTGCCGGGCCCGCTCGAAGCGCAGTCGAAGCCGGCCGGGCAGGGTCGGGCCAGGGCTCGGAGGACGGGCCCGGGATTCGCGAGCGAGACAGGAGATCGATGCGATGAGCACGGTGAAAACCGGTGACGTCGCCCTGGTGACCGGGGCGACCAGTGGAATCGGACTGGCCAGCACCGTCCGGCTGGCCCGGCGCGGGCTGCGCGTCTTCATCTGCGCCCGCACCCCGCAGGCCGTCGCCGAGACGGTCGCCCGGCTGCGCGGCGAAGGCCTGGACGTGGACGGCCTGGCGGCCGACGTCCGCTCCCAGGAGGACGTCGCGGAGGCGGTGCGGGCCGCCGTGGACCGCTTCGGCCCGATCGGCGTGCTCGTCAACAACGCCGGACGCAACGGCGGCGGCGTCACGTCCACCATCACCGACGAGCTCTGGCAGGACGTGATCGAGACCAACCTCACCAGCGTCTTCCGGGTCACCCGCGAGGTGCTCACCACCGGCGGCATGGAGGCGGCCGGCCACGGGCGGATCATCACCGTCGCCTCCACCGGCGGGAAGCAGGGCGTCCCGCTCGGGGCCCCGTACTCGGCCTCGAAGGCCGGCGTCATCGGCTTCACCAAGGCGCTCGCCAAGGAGCTCGCCGTCACCGGCACCACGGTCAACGCGGTCTGCCCCGGCTACGTCGAAACCCCGATGGCCGTTCGCGTCCGCCAGGCGTACGCCGACACCTGGGAGACCACGGAGGAGGACGTGCTCGCGCGCTTCGAGCAGAAGATTCCGCTCGGCCGCTACTCCACCGCCGAGGAGGTGGCCGGCATGGTCGACTACCTGACCACGCCCGCCGCCGCCTCCGTCACCGCGCAGGCGATCAACGTCTGCGGCGGCCTCGGCATCTACTGAGCCGCATCCCACTCACCCCGCAGACGGAAGGCCGGTCCGACACATGACCACCACCCAGCGCACCATGCACGAGATCGACATCGACGCCCCCGCCGACGTCGTCTACACCGTCATCGCCGACGCCGTGGCCTGGCCGCAACGCTTCACGCCCACCCTCCACGTCGAGCGCACGGAGCTCGTACCCGGCGCCGAGCGCCTGCGGATCTGGGCCCGGGCCAACGGCGAGGTCAAGCAGTGGACCTCCCGCCGCGACCTCGACGCCGCCCGGCGCCGGATCAGCTTCCGCCAGGAGACCTCCTCGCCCCCGGTCGCCTCGATGGCCGGGCAGTGGCAGGTCACCGAGCGCCCCGGTGGCGCCATCCTCACCCTCACCCACGAGTTCAGCGCGATCGACGACGACCCGCAGGGCCTGGGCTGGATCACCGAGGCGACCGACCGCAACAGCCGCAGCGAACTCGGCAACATCAAGTCCCTCGCCGAACGGTGGACCCAACTCGCCGACCTGGAATTCGAGTTCGAGGACTCGGTGCTGGTCGACGCCGCCCCGGACACGGTCTACGACTTCCTCCAGGACGCCGCCGCCTGGCCCGCCCGGCTGCCCCACGTCGCCCGGCTCGACCTGCGCGAGGAAGCCGGCGGCATCCAGCACATGGCCATGGACACCCGCACCGCCGACGGATCCGAGCACACCACCGAGTCGGTCCGGATCTGCTTCCCGGGCACCGGCATCACCTACAAGCAGCTGCGCACCCCCTCCATGATGGCCGCGCATACCGGCCGCTGGACCGTCGAGCCGACCGAGCACGGCGTACGGGTCACCTCCTGGCACGCCGTCGTCCTCAACCCGGAGGCGATCCCCGCCGTCCTCGGCCCGGACGCCACCACCGCCACCGCCCGCCGCTTCATCCGCGAGGCCGCCGGCGGCAACAGCCGCGCGACCCTCGGGCTCGCCAAGCGGTTCGCCGAGGAACGCCGTGGCTGACCCCGCCCCGGCCGTCCTGATCGTCGGCGCCGGCCCGGTCGGCCTCACCGCGGCCCACGAACTCGCCCGCCGCGGCGTACCGGCCCGGCTGATCGACGCCGCCGGCGGCCCGGCGACCAGCAGCCGCGCCCTGGCGGTGCACGCCCGGACCATGGAGGTACTCGACCAGATGGGGGTGGTCGACCGACTGCTGCCCCTGGGCCGGCGGGTCACCCACTTCACCATGCACCGCCGCGGCCGGATCCTCGTCCGCTTCGACACCAACTACCGTTCCCTGTACACCCGTTACCCGTTCAGCCTGATGGTGGACCAGGTGGTCACCGAGCAGGTGCTGCGCGCGCGAGCCGCCGAACTCGGCGTCAGTGTCGAGTGGGGCGTCGAACTCACCGCCCTGCATCCCGACAACGACGCCGTGCTCGCCACCCTCCGCCACGCCGACGGGCGCACCGAGGAGACCAGGGTGCCCTGGCTGATCGGCGCCGACGGCGGTCGCAGCACCGTGCGCAAGCAGCTCGGCATCCGCTTGATCGGCGACTCCACCCAGGTCTGGCTCAACGCCGACGTCACCCTCGACGCCGACCTGCCGCCGGACAGCAACCACCTGCTGCACACCGACCCCGGAACCCTGCTGCTCGTCCCGTTTCCCGGACCCGGCAAGTGGCGCGTGGTGGACACCGCGGACACCGACGGAGCCGACGACCCCGAGCTCGTCCGGCGCCGCCTGGCCGGCAAGATCGGCCGGGCGCTCGGCCGCCCGGTCGAGGTCGGCACCCCCACCTGGCTCTCCGTCTTCACCGTCCAGCAGCGCCAGATCACCCGGATGCGCGAGGGCCGCTGCTTCCTGGCCGGAGACGCCGCCCACGTGCACAGCCCCGCTTCCGGGCAGGGCATGAACAGCGGCATCCAGGACGCCTACAACCTCGCCTGGAAACTCGCCGACGTGATCCGCGGCCACGCCGGACCGGGACTCCTCGACAGCTACGACGCCGAGCGGGTGCCGACCGGAGCCGTCCTGCTCCGCTCCACCCGCACGGCCACCGCCCTGGTCTCGCTGCGCTCCGCCGTCGCCCCGGCCCTGCTCACCGTCGGCACCGCCGCGCTGCGCCGGATACCGCCGCTGCGGCGCAAGGTCGAGGGCCGGATGATCCGCGGCTTCTGCGGGCTCGCCCTGGCCTACCCCGACAGCCCGCTCACCCGGCCGGACCCGGCGTCGGCGGGCCGCCTCGCCCCCGGCGACCGGGTGGGCTGCGACGCGGCGACAGCGGCCGGGCATCCCGGCTGGTCCGCGCTCTGCGCCGAACTCGCCGACCCCCGCTGGACGTTGCTCGCCACCTCGGTGGCCGCCGGGCAGACCGGACACCGGGAGGCACTCGCCCGGGTGGAACGGCTGCTCGGTGCGGCCGTCTCCGTCCGCACGGTCGCCGACCCCGGTGGCCCGGGCGTCCTACCCGACCCCGACGGCACGCTGCGTGGCGAACTCGGGCTGACTCCCGGCGAGTTCCTGCTGATCAGGCCGGACGGCCACGTCGCCGCGCGGGGCCGCGGGCCGGAACGCTACCTCGACGTCCTCCAGGCCTGCGATCTGCTACCGGACGGAGCCGCGCATGCGCGTCATTGACCTCTCCTCGACGATCGACGGCAGCGCCTGGGAGGTGGACGGCATCCGGCACGAGGTGATGACGCCGGCCGACGGCGCGCGCCACATGGCCGAGGGCATGCTCCGCAACCACGGCATCGAGTTCGACATCGCCGACCTGCCCGACGGCGAACTGCTCTCGCTGGACACCCTGACCCTGACCACCCACACCGGCACGCACGTCGACGCGCCGTCGCACTACGGCAGCAAGGCCGCGTACGGAGTTCCGCGCCACATCGACGAGTTGCCGCTCGAATGGTTCACCGGCCCGGGCGTCGTCCTCGACCTCACCGACTCGGGGGTCGGGGTGATCGGCGCGGACCGGCTGCGCCGGGCGTTCGACGACATCGGCCACTGCCCGGGGGCCGGGGAGATCGTGCTGCTGCACACGGGCGCCGACCAACGCGCGGGTACTCCGGAGTACTTCACCCAATTCGCGGGTCTGGACGGGGAGGCGACGAACCTCCTGCTCGATCTCGGGGTGCGGCTCATCGGGACGGACGCCTTCGGACTGGACGCTCCTTTCACGCACATGCTCTCCGAGTTCCGGCGCACCGGGGATCATTCCGTGCTGTGGCCCGCGCATTTCGCGGGGCGTCAGCGGGAATACTGCCAGATCGAGCGATTGGCCAATCTGGGCGCGCTGCCCGCGCCGACCGGATTCACCGTGCAGGCATTCCCGGTCAAAATCGCTGGGGCGGGGGCGGGTTGGACGCGAGCGGTGGCACTGCTCGACTGACCCGGGGAATTGCCGTGACGACCGAGGGCCCGACCACCGGAGCAGTGGTCGGGCCCTTCCGGCGTCCCGTCAGATGCGGCCGAACACCCGCAGCATGTACTCCTTCCGGTCCGCCGGGTTGAGGTCGGTGCGGCGCCGGCTCGGCACCGGACCGACGGTCGGCTGGAAGCTGTGGAACCGGGTGACCAGCACGCCCTCGCCCTGGCTCAGCCCGGGCAGCCGCTGCTCGAACTCCTGGACGGTGCGGGCCGGAATGGTCCCCTCCACCAAGCAGCTGCTGCCCTGCCCCCGGGTCGTCTCCGGGGTCGCACCGCACTCCACCAGGTTCAGCAGGACGGTGCTGACACTCTCGGCCGGCACCTCCAGCTCGAACCGGTTGACCGGCTCGAAGACCTGCGTACCCGCCTGCTTGAGCGCGTTCATCAGCACCAGCGGGGTGAGCTTGCGGAAGTCTCCCGCCGCGCTGACCGGGCTGGCGAACCCGGAGTGGGTGAGCGTCACCAGGATGTCCAGCACCTCCCAGCCGTGCAGCCCCTGCTGCAGGGTCGCCCGGACGGCCTCCTCGACGGCCTTGTGGAAGGCGTGCGGCAGCGAGCCGAGCTCCACCGACCGGCGGAAGACGACCCCCGAGCCCGGCTCCCCGGGTTCGACCCGCAGGCCGACCGTGGCCCAGAAGAAACTCCTGCTCCGGTAGTCGATCTCCTCCACCGACTCGCCCACCCCGATCGGGCGCTCGACACAGATGATCCGGGTGCCCTCGAACACCACGTCCAGCTTGTAGTCGTCGGCGAGGGTCGCCGCGATGACCTCCTTCTGCACCTCACCGTAGAGCGAGACGGAGATCTCCTGCTCCTCGTCGTCCTTGCGGACGTTGATGAACGGATCCTGGTCGGCCAACTGCAGCAGCGCGTCGTGGAGTTCGGGCATCGCACCGGGCCGGGCCGGCCGGATCACCGTCTCCAGGCTCGGCGGCGCGAAGAGGTGCTCGCCGTCCAGCCCCTCGTCGGAGCCGAGCCGGTCCCCGATCCGGATGCCCTTGAGCCCCCAGACCTTGGCGATGTCACCCGCCCGGGCCTGCTCCTCCACCACCGCGGAGCCCCGGTCGAACACCTCGACCACGGTGGTCCGGCCGGGCAGTTCGACGACCGCGCCGTGCTGGTCGCGCCGGAAGACGGACACCTTGGAGCGCGGCCCGAGCGTGCCCGTCCGCAGCCGCACGTAGGCGACCTTCTCGCCCGCCCAGCCGCGTTCGATCTTGAACACGGTGCCGTGGAGCGTACCGTCGGCGCCGCCGTGATTGACCGGAAACAGCCTGGTGATCCCGTCCACCAGTGCGCCGATGCCGGCGTCGGCCACGGCCGAGCCGAAGAACACCGGGTGGACCTGTGCCCGGCGGGCCTGCCGGGCCAGTTCCTCGGTGTAGTCCCGCGCGGTCAGGGACGCCTCGTCGTCGAGGTAACGGGCCAGGAACTCGTCGCCGTGCTCGGCCAGGAGATCGGCCAGTTCGGCGGCGAACTCCGGATCGTCCGGTCCGACGGTCCGGGCGAGCGCGTGCGCCTCGGGCGTGCCGAGCCCTTCGACCCTGGTCAGCGGCACGACGGTGGGCGAGAGCTCGGAGCGGATCTCGTCCAGCAGGCCCTCGTACCGGGCGCCCAGGCGGTCGATCTTGTTGACGAAGAGGATCACCGGCATGCGCATCTTGACCAGCGTGCGCATCAGCAGCCGGGTCTGCGCCTGCACCCCCTCCACGGCCGAGACGACGAGCACCACGCCGTCGAGCACGCCGAGGGCCCGTTCCACCTCGGAGATGAAGTCCGGGTGGCCGGGAGTGTCGATGAGATTGACCTTCACGTCGCCGACGGTGAAGGACACCACCGCGGACCGGATGGTGATGCCGCGCTGGCGTTCGAGTTCGTGCGAGTCGGTCTGGGTGTCGCCGCGGTCGACACTGCCGACGCGGTCGATGACGCCGGCGGTGTGCAGCAACCGCTCGGTCAGGCTGGTCTTACCGGCGTCGACATGCGCCAGGATTCCGATGTTCACGCTTGACAAGACGGAGTTCCCCTAGTTCTTCGGTCTTCGTACGGATAACCGGAGCAACACGGATCTTTCGGGGCACGTCCTTCTCCTCGCGGGTCTGGCGGTGGCAGGGCCTGATAGTCCAACCGACCCGAGTGTAACAGCACTTGACGGATGGACAGCCGATCGGCGGGGGTCCATCGGCGGGGGTCGATCGGCGGGGAGTGTTTCCCTCGGGACAGTTCGCCAGGCCGATCCGGAAATGCGCCGGTGTCACCTCGGAAATACGGTGCTGCCACCTTGTACGGATTCCTCTTGAGGCCCCGCCGGAAGCCCGGATATACCTGGGTTCGAGGAAATTCCGGCCGACATCGGAGGCATGGTGAAGTTCAACATCCTGGGCCCGTTGGAAGTCCTCGACCGGGGAATTCCGTGCACCCCGAGCGCGTTGAAAGTCCGCTGGACACTGGCGATCCTGCTGATGAACGCGAACCGGATCGTCGACCTCGGCCTCATCATCGAGGAGATCTGGGGCGGCAGCCAGCCGCGGACGGTGGTCACCACGGCGCAGACGTACATCTACCAACTGCGCAAGCTCTGCCGCCCCAAGGGGCACGACGTCATCCTCACCAAGGCCCCCGGCTACGTGCTGCTGCTGAGCGAGGAGGAGCTCGACGCCCAGCAGTTCGAGCGCCTGCACGCCGAAGGGGACCGCCTGCTGGCCGCCGGGCACCCCGAGGCCGCCGCGGAGCGGCTGCGGCTGGCGCTGGGCCTGTGGCGGGGCACCGCGCTGGCCGACATCCCGGTGGGTGGTGTGCTCGCCGGCCACGTCGCGGTCCTGGAGGAGATGCGCCTTCGCGCCCTGGAGCGACGCATCCTGGCCGACCAGCTACTCGGCCGCCATCGCGAACTCGTCCCTGAGCTGAGGATGCTGACGCACAGTCAGCCGTTCAACGAGTGGTATCACGAACAGCTCATGCTCGCCCTGGACGCCGCCGGGCGCCGCAGCGAGGCGCTGCACGTCTACCGCACGCTCTACCGCAGGCTCGACGAGGACCTCGGGATCACCCCGTCGCGGGCGGTGCGGGACCTGCACAACGAGCTGTTGAGCGGTACCGTGCCCGCGCGGCAGCAGTCCCGGGCGGCTGCCGCGCGGACGGTGGAGCAGGGCCCTCGGGCCCGGTCGGCGTGAGGGCCGCCCCCTGATGCGGCCGGGCCGGCCAGTCCGTGGTCGGCCCGCTGCCCGGGCCCACCGGTCAGACCTGTCGGCCCGGCCCAGCCGGGTTCGGTCGGGCCGGGTTCGGTCAGGCCCGGCCCACCGGCACCAGCATGGCGGCGGCGCGGGCCTTGTTGACGGCGTCGATCCGGGAGACCGCGTTGAGCTTGACGAAGACGTTCCTGAGATGGCGCTTGACGGTCCCGGGCGATATGCAGAGCCGCCTGGCGATGTCCGAGTTGCTCAGCCCGTTCGCGACCAGCCCCAAGACCTCGCGCTCCCGACCGGAGAGCCGACCACCACGCCGTCCGGCCATCCAGCCGAGGCCGGAGCGCGAGGCCATGATGTACACCCGCTCCCGGTCGGTGGTGAGGCCCCGGATCACCGGGCACAGGTACTCGCCGGCGGCGTCCTCGGTCAGGTAGGCGCTCGCCCCGGAGCCGAGGTACATCTCCATCTCGCCCGGCTGCTCCTGGCGGCTCAGCACGACCACCCGGGTGCCCCGGTCGAGCAGCCGCCCGAGGGCCCGCTCGGTGTCGGCCACGGACTCGCCCGCGCCGTACACCACGACATCCACCCGCTGTCCCGCCAGGACCTCCAGCGCCTCGTCCAGGCCGTCCACGGCGGGGTGGAGGGTGAGGTCGCCCTCGGCGGATAGCAGGGTCTGGAGCCCCGTGCGCAGCAGGACGTTCGCCTCGACGACCAGGACCGACGGACGGATGCTGACAGGCGACACGATTGACCCCCGGTGGCGACAGGCACGAACGACCGACGAGTGGAGCGACCCCGGTTTGCCGGTCGATTCGGGGGCGCGATGGACGCTCCGATTCCTGAGACGGCTGGTGGAGGGCCGGGTCTCCTTATCCGGATATCGAATCGGAGCGCCCGCGGCCCGGCAATGGACGGCGGAACGACCGCTCCGAAGCCGTCGGGCGACGGACCGGACCGCGAATGAATTCCGGATGTTTCCGATATCCGGGCCGGTTTCAGGTTTCCGGCGCCGGTCCTCCGGGCGCCGGGTGGGGCAGCATCCGGGGGTGCGGTGCTCACACCCCGCCGTCCGCTCACACCCCGCCGTCCGGCGGGGTCGGCCTGGGACGCTCGCGAACATGGTGGTGACCGTCGCGGCCTGCGTTGTTGTCAAGCCGCCGGCCCCGGGGGCGGTGGCGGCCCGGGCCGGCACGGCCGCGCCCGGGGACGGGCGCGGGCCCTGTGGCCGGCCAGGGGAAGCAGTCATTCGTAGTCCTCCGATAGTGGGGAGTCGGTGGATGTTTGTATTCGGGACAAGTGGCGCGTCCGGGCGGTCTTTGGACCCCCTGCGTAGGCTGGAGGTGGGATGACACCTCGTCGGCAGTGTCCGCGGCCGGTCGATCGAGCCCGCCATGGAGGTGGCTCGATTTGCCGGTGCGGACTGAGGAGAACCTAACCTGATTCCCACATTCACCCCAAGGGCGGTTTTTCGCCGCGCGAGCGCGACCTATCACGGGGCGATCTCGCCCGCTGTCCACGGAGGCGTTCGCCCGCAGGAGCATGCCGGGCCCGCAGGAGCATGCCGGGCCCGCGGGAGGACCCGGTGACCAGGGCGGTGCGACCCGTGAAGCGGTGGGGTCGTGCGGTCATGGTGGACTCCCGGGGTTCGGGTGCTCTCGTCGCCGGTGCGATACGGCTAGCCGGCCCCGCTGCCCCCGTCGCCGCTCCCCGTGCGGGCGGTGACCAGGCCGGACTCGTAGGCCGCGATGACTGCCTGGGCTCGGTCGCGGACGTCGAGTTTGCCGAAGACGTTGGTGATGTGGTTCTTCACGGTGGAGTGGCTGATGTCCATGGCCTGGGCGATCCCGGCGTTGTCGAGGCCGGTGGCCATCAGCCGCCACACCTCGACCTCGCGTGGGGTGAGGTCGCCCGGGGTGACGGCCGGTGGTGGCGGAGCGCCGATCGGGGTCCGGACGTAGGCGGAGATCAGCCGGGTGAGCAGCCGGGGGGCGACCACCGCCTCCCCGGCGTGGACGGTGCGGATCGCCGTGCCCAGGTCCTCCGGGGACACGTCCTTGGGGAGGAACCCGTAGGCGCCGGCGCGCAGGGCGGCCACCACGTACTCGTCCATGTCGAAGGTGCTGAGCGCGAGGACCCGGCAGTCCGGCAGGGTGCGGGCCAGTTCCTCCGTGGCGCCGACCCCGTCCAGGACCGGCATCCGGATGTCCATCACGACGACGTCGGGGCGTAGTCGGTGGGCGAGTTCGACGGCCTGCCGTCCGTCCTCGGCCTCGCCCACCACCTCGAAGGACGGGTCGGGGGAGAGGATCAGCGTCAGGCCGCGTCGGACCAGCGGCTGGTCGTCCACGACGAGGAGCCGGATCCGCGGCGTCCCGGCGGTCATCGCCGTGCCTCCGCGTGTCGGACGGCCGGCCCGGCAGAGGGAGAGTCGGTTCCGGGCTCGCCGTGCTGGACGGCCGCTTCGGCGTTCTCGTCCGGGGCCAGTGGCAGGTCGGCCAGTACGGCGAACCCGCCGTCCGGCCGCGGGCCGGTCACCAGGGTGCCGCCGTGCAGGGCGACGCGTTCCCGCATGCCGACCAGGCCGTAGCCGCTGCCCCGGTCACCGGCCGGCCCGCCGTCCTGGGCAGGGACGCCCGCGCCGTCGTCCCGCACCTCGACGGTGATCCCGTCCGGACGGTAGGTCAGCCGGACGGAAGCGCGGGCGGGCCCCGCGTACTTGCGGGCGTTGGTGAGGCCTTCCTGGACGATCCGGAACACCGTCAGGCCGACGGTCGGCGGCAGCGGGCGCCGGGGCCCGTGGACGCCGAGGTCGGTCGGCAGTCCGGCCCGGCAGGACTCGTCCACCAGGCGGTCGAGGTCGTCCGCCCCGGGCTGGGGCGGCGGTGGGGCGGTGTCCGGTTCGTCGCCGGCCCGCAGGACGTTCAGCAGCTGGCGCATCTCGCGCAGGGCCAGTCGTCCGGAGGACTCCAGGGTGACCAGGGCGTCCCGGACCACCTCCGGGTTCGTGAGGTTGGCGCGGGCGCCTCCGGCCATCAGCTGCATGGTGGTGATGTGGTGGGCCACGATGTCGTGCAACTCCCGTGCGATGCGGCGGCGTTCCTCGGCGACCGCGCGGTCGGCCAGCAGCCGGCGGTTGGCGGCGACCTCGCGCTGCCAGCGCGCGACCGCGAAGCCGCCGCCGGCCACGAGCAGCGAGGAGAGGGGCGCGGCGACGTACCCCTCCCAGGTCGGGAGGCGGAAGTGGCTCTGGCTCACCGCCGTCGAGACCGCTGTCGCCACGGCGGCGGCCACCGCCACCCCGACGGGGCGGTGCCGGGCGACCGAGTACAGGCCGACCGCGAGAACGGCGCCGAAGTGGGGGCCCATCGGGGCCAGCAGGTTGGCCACGGCTTCGAGCACCAGGACGGCGGCGAGCACGCGCATCGGGTGGCGGCGTCGGGCGACCAGCGGCAGGCCCGCCAGCGCGACGATGACGAAGCCCGGCACGCTCACGGTGTGGGCGCCGTTCACCTGGTTGAAGAGCAGGTAGGCGAGCAGGTCGAGCATGCCGGCGCCGACGGCCACCAGCGCGTCGGCCTGGGTCCACGGCGGGCCGTCGGAGCGGCCCGGCCGCCGGCCGCCCGGCAGCGGGTCGTCCGCGCGGTCGTCCCTGCGGTCGTCCCTGCGGTCGTCCACGCCCGCCGCGTCGGGGCGCTGACGCCCGTCCATGTCGGTCCTCCCCGGCTGATCAGTGCTGATGCCCCATTCTGGCATCGCCCCGCGGGGCCCGGCGTGGTCCCCGCGGCCGAGGTCCGGCGGCCCGGACCAGGAGCACGGTCCCAGGTCCGGCCGGGTCCGGGGAGTGGGGGCCCGGACCCGGATCGTCCGCTGCTCGGACGCCCGGCACCCCTCCCGCCTGATGGTCTGGAACCCGGCCGGGAACCCCCGGCGACGAGGCCGACGTTCGCGTCCATCAGCCGGAGGACATAGTGATCCGCGCACTGACCGGATTCTCCACCAGACACGCCTGGAAGATCATCGCCCTGTGGGCGGTGCTGGGGCTCGGGCTGACCGCGCTGGGGCCGATGCTGCTCGGCCGCGTCACCCAGTCCCAGACCGGGGACTTCCTGCCCCGCGGCTACGACTCGGCCGCCGCCCTGCGGATCGCCGAGGAGAAGTTCGGGGTGAAGCCCGGTGCCACCACGGTCACGGTGCTGGTCGCCCGTGCCGACGGCAAGGTGCTCACCGCCGCCGACCAGCAGCGGATCGAGGCCGAGGCGGTGAAGCTCGGCGAACGCCGGGTCGTCATGCCCAGGAAGGACGACCAGCCGGCCTTCCTCGTCCCCGACCACTCCCAGACGCCGCGGGTCGCACCGGCGATGACCGCGCCCGACCGGAGCTTCCAGCTGCTCTCCGTCGAACTGACCGGGCACGCGGGCGACGAGGGCGTCCAGAACGTCTACCGGACCTTCCGGGACGATGCCCGCGCGCGGTTCGCCGACGCCGGGATGCGCACCGGGTTCACCGGCGGCCTGGCCGAGGCCGCCGACTCCGCCGACGACAACCGGACCGCCGCGACGGTCGGCGGCATCCTCGTCACGGTGCTGATCGTGCTGCTCAACGTGCTGGTGTTCCGCAGCGTGCTCGCGGCGGTCCTGCCGCTGCTCGCGGTCGCGATGATCGGCGGCGCGGCCGGCGGCGCCGTGGCCGGTGCCGCGGCGCTCACCGGACTCAAGCTGGACGCCTCGACCCCGGGCCTGATCTCGGTGGTCCTGCTCGGCATCGGCATCGACTACCTGCTGTTCCTGCTCTTCCGGTTCCGCGAGCACCTGCGGGCCCGGCCCGACCAGCCCGCCCGCGCGGCGGCCGCCGAGGTGTCCGGCCGGGTCGGCACCGCGATCACCTCGGCCGCGCTGACCATCGTGGCCGCCTTCGCCACCCTCGGTGTGGCGAGCTTCGGCCAGTTCCGCTCGCTCGGCCCGGCCATCGCCGTCGCGGTGCTCGTCATGCTGCTGGGCAGCCTCACCCTGATGCCCGCCCTGCTCGCCGCCTGCGGCCGCAAGATGTTCTGGCCCTCCCGCAGCCTGCGGCGGGAGCCGCGCGAGGGCCTCGCCGCCCGCTTCGGCACCCTCGTCGCCCGGCGGCCGCTGGCGCTGCTGTGCGCCTCCGTCGCGCTGCTCGGCGCGCTGGCCGCCGGGATGACCGGGATCCGGATGGACTACGGCCAGGGCGGCGACTCCGGAACGGCCGCGTCGGCCACCGCCGCGGAGATCTCCCGCGCGCTGCCCGCCGGCGTGTCCGACCCGACGAGCGTCTACCTCACCGCCAAGGACGGCGCCACCCTCGACCCCGCCCGGCTCGACGGCCTCTCCCGCGCCCTGGGCAAGGTCGACGGCGTCGGCCAGGTCGGCGGGGCGGTCCTGAACGGGGACCACCGCGCCGCCCGGATCGACCTCTTCCTGACCGTCGACGCACAGAGCGCGCGGGCCCGCGAGCTGGCCTCCGGCCCGGTCCGCGCCGCGGTCGCCGCCCACACCCCCGCCGGGCTGAACGCCCACGTCGGCGGCACCGCGGCCGTCTTCGCCGACGTCTCCACCGCCGTCGACCACGACCTGACCGTGGTGTTCCCGGTCGCCGCCGCCCTCATCGCCCTGATCCTGCTGCTGCTCCTGCGCAGCCTGCTCGCCCCGGTGGTGCTGATGCTGGCCGTCGGCCTGGGCTTCGCCGCCACCCTCGGCGCCGCCACCCTGCTCTTCCAGCACCTGCTGGACGAACCGGGCGTCAGCTTCACCCTCCCCCTGGTGCTGTTCCTGTTCGTGGTGGCGCTCGGCACCGACTACAACATCCTCATCACCGACCGCATCCGCGAGGAGATGCGCCACCCCGGTTCGCCCCGCGCCGCCGTCGCCCGCGCCGTCCGCCACACCACCCCCGCCATCGCCACCGCCGGGCTCGTCCTGGCCGGCTCCTTCGCCACCCTCGCCACCACCCCGGGCAGCGAACAGGTCGCCTTCGCGATGACCCTCGGCATCCTGCTGTCCGCCCTGGTCCTGTCCCTCGTCCTGGTCCCCGCCGTCGCCGCCCTGCTCGGCCGTCCCCTCTGGTGGCCGCTGCGCCCCACCCCGCACCGCACCCCGACCGCCCACCCGGCCCCGGACCCCGTCCGGGTCCCCGTCCCCTGACCTGGTCCCACCTTCTGAACGGTGTCCACTGCCCCGGACGCCCCGGAGGCCCGCACCTCGTCCCCCGAGGAGCGGGCCTCCGCGCTGCCTCCCCACCACTGTGACCCGGCTTTCCGAGTACCGCGCAGGCAGGGCCATGGAGCTCAGAGTGACGAGATGGCCGGAGTGCGGTCGGAATCGGCGTCGGTGCCGTCGGGGTCGTGCATGTCGTCGCTGTGGACCGGGCCATGGGGGAGTAGCCGGTCCAGCCACTTCGGCAGCCACCAGTTGGTGCGGCCGAGGAGGGTCATGGTCGCGGGGACCAGCACCATGCGGACGACCGTGGCGTCGATGAAGATCGCGGTGGCCAGGCCGAGTCCGAACATCTTGCTGGAGGGGTCCTCGGCGACGGCGAAGGAGAGGAAGACCGCCACCATGATGAGGGCGGCCGAGGTGATGATCCGGGCGGTGCGCGAGACGCCCTCGACGATCGCCGTGCCGTTGTCGCCGGTGCGCAGGTACTCCTCGCGGACGCGGGAGAGGAGGAACACCTCGTAGTCCATCGACAGGCCGAACAGGATGGCGAAGAGGAACATCGGGATGAACGAGACGATCGGAACCGTCGCTTCGAGCCCGATGAGCGCGCCTCCCCAGCCCCACTGGAAGACCGCGACCATGACGCCGTAGGCCGCGCCGATGCTCAGCAGGTTCAGCAGCACCGCCTTGAGCGGGACGAGGACCGAGCGGAAGACCAGCATCAGCAGCAGGAACGACATCGCCAGCACGGTGGCGACGAGCAGCGGCAGGCGCTGGCTGGTGCGTCGGCCAACGTCGGACAGGTTCGCGGCGGCGCCGCCGACGTGGGCCCTGGCGGGGCCGGGCCCGATCGCCGTGGGCAGGACATCGGTGCGCAGTCGGGCGATGGTGTCGGCGGTGGCCTTGTCCTGGGGGCTGGTGGTCGGGAACACCACGAGGGTCGCGATGCCGGTGGCCCGGTCGATGTGCGCCGGCGCGACGGAGGCGATGCCCGGATCCGCCGCGACCGTGGCGGCGAGTCGGTCCAGCACTCCCGGATCACCGGCGGGGTCCGCGGCGATGACGAGGGGACCGTTGGTGCCCGGGCCGAACCCCTCGGCGACGAGGTCGTAGGCCCGGCGCTCGGTACGGCCGGGGGGCAGTGAGCCGTCGTCGGGCAGGCCGACGCGCAGGCCGAGCACGGGCAGCGCCGCGGTCAGCAGCAGTCCCGCCGCGCCGACCGCGTACGGCACCGGGTGCCGGCTGACGTGCCCGATCCAGCGACGCCACCCGGCGGCATCGGCGGCGTCGGCGGCGTCGGCGGCCTGGGCGGCGCCCGTCACCCGGTCCCGCCGGAGGGCCCGGCCGATCCGGCCGGCCCGGGCCAGGCGCGGACCGGCGGCGCCGAGGAAGGCCGGCAGCAGCGTGACCGACGCGACCACCATGATCAGCACGACGATCGAGACGGCGATCCCGCCCACCGTCATGAACGGCACGTTCGCGACCGCCAGGCCGAGGATCGAGACGACGACGGTGCCGCCGGCGAAGACCACGGGCCGGCCCGCCGTGGCCACCGCCCGCCCGGCCGCCTCGCGGGGATCGAGCCCGCGCGCGAGGTACTCCCGGTGCCTGGCGAGCACGAACAGCGCGTAGTCGATGCCCACGCCGAGCCCGACCATGCTGCCCAGGACCGGCGCGAAGGTGGGGACGTCCGTCACCCCCGCCAGCACCGTCATCGTGGCGACCCCGACGGTCAGTCCGAAGACCGCCATGCCGATCGGCAGCGCGGCGGCGACGAGCGAACCGAACGCCAGGAACAGGATCGTGGCCGCGGCGAGGAGGCCGATCAACTCGCTCACGCCGCCGTCGGAGTCGGAGAAGGCGTAGAAGAGGCTCCCGCCCATCTCGATGCGCAGGGGCAGTTCACCGCGCAGCCGGTCGCCGAGCTTCACCAGGGCGGCGAGGTCCTCGGCCGACAGCCGGCTCTGGTCGGGGTACTGGACCCGGACGACCGCGATCCGCCCGTCGGCCGAGACGAGGCCGCCGCGCACGGCGGCGTCCCCGCCCGCGTCGAGTGCCCCCGCCGGGTCGCCGGTGCCGAGCACGTGCGGCAGCCGCTTCACCTCGGTCTGCAGCCGGGTGAGAGCGGTGCGCGCGCCGTCGTGGTCGAAGAACGTCGCGGCGCCGTCGAGGGGGGTGACGACCACTTGGGCGGTCATCCCCTCCTGGCCGGTGCCGGCCCGCTCGATCAGTGCCGCGGCCCGCTGGGAGTCGAGCCCCGGAGCGGTCATCGAGTCCGCGTTCCGCCCGCCGAAGGCGACGGCGGCGAGGACGGCGAGCGTGGCGACGACCAGCCATGTCGCGATCACCCGCCAGGGATGGCGGGCGGCGCTTGCGCCCAGGCGCAACAGGGCTTTCGAGAGCATCGGGTCCTCCAACCACCTCGTCGGCCGTCCTTGCACGGCCGCCGACGTCGAGGTTCGCCGCCACGGCGCCGCGCGGCATCGGCCCGCGGGCCGCGGATCCGTCGGCCCCGGAGCGGAGTGACGACCCGTACTTTCGGCCGATGCGCGGCCCGCCGCGGTCCCTAGGCTGGGAACCGTGCTCCGAGACGACCTGCGAACCCTGTGGACCGAACCCCGGCCGCCCGACGCGCCCGCCCGGCTGCGACGGGATTGGGCGCTGCCCGCCGCGGGCCTCGCCGGCGTGGCGCTGGAGGCCACCCTGCGCGAGGACGTCGTGTGGCGTCCGGTGGCGGTGGTGTTCGCCGTCTGGCTGTGCCTGCTGCCGCTGTGGCGCCGGACCCGCCCGCTGGCGACGGTCACGCTGGCGTTCGGCTCGGTGATCCTGCTTCAGGTGGCCGCGCTGGTCGCCGCGCCGCGCGAGCCCGTCGGCCTGTACACCGGCGCGGTCGTGCTCGTGCTGGTGTACGCGCTGCCCCGGTGGGGATCGGGACGGGAGGTCGTGCTGGGCGGCGCGGTGATCGTCGTGGGGTGCGCGCTGTGCGCCGTCGCGGACGCCACCCCGGTCGTCGAGAAGGTCGTGGGCTTCGTCTTCGGGCTGCTGCCCGGCGTGCTCGGGGCCGCGGTGCGGTTCCGGGTGACTGCCCGCGAGCGGCAGTTGGACCAGGTGCGCTCCCGCGAGCGCGAGCAGCTCGCCCGGGAACTGCACGACACGGTGGCCCACCACGTGTCGGCCATGGTGATCATCGCCCAGGCGGGCCGGGTGGTCGCGGGCACCGACCCGTCCGCCGCGGTCGAGGCGCTGGAGGGGATCGAGGAGGAGGGGGCACGGACGCTGGAGGAGATGCGCGCCATGGTCGCCGCGCTGCGCGACCGCGGGGTCGGCGCCGAGCTGGCACCCCCCGCCGGCGTCGCGGACCTGGAGCGCCTGGTGCGCACCCCTGGCGGTCGCATCAGGGTCGACCTGGGGCTCGACGGCGAGCTGGATACACTGCCCCCGGCCGTGGACGCCGCCGTCTACCGGATCGTGCAGGAGTCGGTGACCAACGCGCGGCGTCACGCGGTCGACGCGACCGAGGTCGTCGTCCGGGTCGCCGCTGAACGGCACACGGTGCGGGTGAGCGTGCGGGACGACGGGCGGCGCACCGGCCGGGGTCGCGACGGGTACGGGCTCACCGGACTGCGTGAGCGCGCGACCCTGATCGGCGGCACCCTACGAGCCGGCCCGGGGAACGACCGGGGCTGGCACGTCGAAGCCGAGCTGCCGAGAGCGAGGAAGGAGAGCGGTGTCCATACGCGTCCTCGTCGCTGACGACCAGACGATCATCCGCACCGGGCTGCGGATCATCTTGAACGCCCAGCCCGGTATCGAGGTGGTCGGCGAGGCCGCCGACGGGCGGGAAGCGGTCCGGCTGGCCCGCGAACTGCGCCCCGACGTCTGCCTGTTCGACATCCGCATGCCCGTGCTCGACGGCCTGGAGGCCACCCGGCTGCTCGCCGGCCCGGGCGTCGCCGACCCGCTGGCCGTGGTCGTCATCACCACGTTCGACCTCGACGAGTACGTCTACGGCTCGCTGCGCGCCGGCGCCCGCGGCTTCCTCCTCAAGGACACGGGACCGGACCTGCTGGCCCAGGCCGTACGGTCGGCCTCCGACGGGGAGGCGCTCATCGCGCCCAGCGTCACCGTCCGCCTGCTCCAGGCGTTCGCGGACCTGCCCGCCGGCCGGCCCGCGGCCCAGCCGGTCTCACCCGTCACCGCCCGCGAGGAGCAGGTGCTCCTCGCCGTCGCGCGCGGGCTGACCAACACCGAGGTCGCCGACACCCTGCATATCAGCCTCAGCACGGTGAAGACGCACCTGGCCAGCCTGATGGCCAAACTCGGCGCCCGCAACCGGGTCGAGATCGCGATGTGGGCCTACGAAACGCGCCGCATCCTCCCCGCAACCTGAGCCGGGCTCCGTGGTGGCGTGCTGATGGTTGGTCAGGTCCGGAATCCGGTTCGTCAATGAGATGAACCGGAGCCGGCGGATGCGTAGGCTCGGGGCCGTGGCCGACCAGATACAGAAGATCGTGACGGAACTGCCGGACCTGAGGAACGTCAAGGGCGTGTGGGCGGTGGCCGACGACCGGGTCGCGCGAGGCGATGCCGCCTTCGCCGCGGACCTCGGCATCGCCCTGGCCGGGACGTACGGCTCGGGGGAGCCGGTGTGGCAGTACCGAAACGTCTTCGACCATCTGCTTCGGCTGCTGACCACCACCGCCGGCCCCGGGAACGTCGCCCAGGCGGCGCGGCTGGTCTCCTCGGCCGAGGTCGCCGACCGGAAGCTGGATCGCTACGCGGCCTCGCTGCTGGCCGCGTGCCAGGAGGCCGAGGACCTGGCGGTGGCGTTCACCGACAGCGCTTCGGAGGAGCTTCTGGCCTGCCTGGTCCATGAACTGGTCCTCAGGCGGGTGGTCGTCGAGCGGACGCCGGAGATCGTGGGGTGGGCGACGTCGCGCCATCGGGGTCAGCACCCACTGGGCTGGCTGCCGCTCACCCTGTCCGAGTTGGAGCGAAGCGCGGACCTGCCGAGGCACAGCGTCCGTGGCCGCGGCCAGTCGATACCGTACGACCCCTCGGAGAGCCGCGAACTGGCGGTGCTCGCCGACGTCGACGTCCCTTCGTGGGAGGAGACGACAACGGAGGCCACTGCCGCGGCGATGGGCAAGGCGGTGGAGGGCTGGATCGCGGACTCCAACGGACGCGTGGAGGCACGGGTGTTCGAGCTGGCCGACCCCCTGGAGGCCCGGTCGGTCCCGAACGCGCTGCTGGGAGTGGGGTTGGAGTGTCTGCACGGGGTGGGGGACGGGGCCGCCCTGTCGGTCGCCGTCCAGCCGCCCGCCCAGGCATGGCGAGTGCTCTTCGCCGCGGCGTCGACAGGTGGGGCGTACGGCTCCGGTTCCTTCGGCGCCTACGGCCGGCTGGCCGCCTGGCAGTCCCTGGCCGCGCTGGCCGGAAGCCCCGAAGGCGCCACCCCCGACGAGGTCGAGGCACGTGTGCGGGGCTGCGTCTGGCACGGGTTCGCCGCCGACACGAAGTGGTTCGAGCAGGTGGCATGGGACATCGGCCTGGCCGCCCTCGCGCCGGGCCGCCGCCGCCTGGCCGTGCTGGCCGCCACCGACACCGACTGACCAGCCAGCACGACGTCTTCCACCACGCCCGGTCCGGGGGAGGCTCCGGTCGCCCTGTCGGCCCGTTCGGGTTGCCGGGGCGGCGGGTTCTGGGGAGGCTCGCGGAGGAGCAGCAAGCCCGGCAGCCGAGGAGACCCGTCATGTCCGAGCGCACCCAGCCCGAGCCCGCCCAGCCGGGTATCGCCGAAGCCAACCGTGCGGTGCTCGGCCGGTTCGCGTTCGACGACGTCCGGGACTTCGAGGACGCCAAGCGCGGCTTCCTGGGCACGGCGGCCGAGCCGCTGGTCGCGGACGGCCGGGGGACGACGGTGTGGGACCTGGAGGCGTACGGGTTCCTGTCGGAGCCGTGCCCGGACACGGTGAATCCGAGCCTGTGGCGGCAGAGTCGGCTGGTCGGCGACCACGGCCTGTTCGAGGTGGTCGAGGGGATCTACCAGATCCGCGGCTTCGACCTGTCGAACATGACGCTGGTGGAGGGCGAACGCGGCGTCCTGGTGATCGACCCGCTGATCTCGGCGGAGACGGCGGCCGCCGGTCTGGCCCTCTACCGGGCGCACCGGGGCGAGCGCCCGGTGACGGGCGTGCTGTACACCCACAGCCACGTCGACCACTTCGGCGGGGTGCGCGGCGTGCTGCCGGAGGACGCGCAGGTGCCGGTGTTCGCGCCGGAGGGCTTCCTGGAGCACGCGGTGAGCGAGAACGTGTACGCGGGCACGGCGATGGGCCGGCGGGCGGCGTACATGTACGGGGCGGCGCTGCCGAAGGGGCCGCGCGGGCAGGTCGGCGCGGGCCTGGGGCAGACCACCTCCACCGGCACCGTGACGCTGGTCCCGCCGAACGCGCACATCACCCGTACGGGCCAGGAGGAGGTGGTGGACGGCATCCGGATGGTGTTCCAGCTGACCCCCGGGACCGAGGCGCCGGCGGAGCTGAACATCTTCTTCCCGGACCACGCGGCCCTGTGCATGGCGGAGAACGCCACGCACAACCTGCACAACCTGCTGACGCTGCGCGGTGCGCAGGTCCGCGACCCGCACGTGTGGTCGCGGTACCTGACCGAGGCGGTGAGCCTGTTCGGCGCCGACTCCGAGGTGGCCTTCGCCTCGCACCACTGGCCGGTGTGGGGGCGCGAGCGGGTGGTGGCCTTCCTGTCCGAGCAGCGCGACCTGTACGCCTACCTGCACGACCAGACGCTGCGGATGCTGAACACCGGCCTGACCGGCGCGGAGATCGCCGAGCTGATGCGGGTGCCGCCGGCCCTGGAGCGGGCCTGGCACACGCACGGCTACTACGGCTCGGTCAGCCACAACACCAAGGCGATCTACCAGCGGTACCTGGGCTGGTTCGACGGCAACCCGGCGCACCTGTGGCAGCACCCGCCGGTCGAGGCCGCCGCCCGGTACGTGGCGTTCATGGGCGGCGCGGACGAGGTGGTGCGCAAGGCCCGGGAGACGTTCGCGGCGGGCGACTACCGCTGGGTGGTCGAGGTGGTGAACCACGTGGTGTTCGCCGAACCGGACCACGCGGAGGCCCGCGCCCTGCAGGCGGCGGCGCTGGAGCAGCTGGGCTACGGCAGCGAGAACGGCACCTGGCGCAACTTCTACCTGATGGGGGCGCTGGAGCTGCGCGACGGCTCCGTCGGCACGCCGACCCAGGCGGCCTCCCCCGATCTGCTGGCCGCGCTGACGCTGGACCAGCTCTTCGACGCGCTGGCCATCCGGATCGACGGCCCGGGCAGCTGGGACGCCGACCTGACGGTCCGCTGGGACCTGCGGGGCGTCGAGCGGCCGGTCACCCTGCGCCTGCACAACGGCGTGCTCACCCACATCGAGGGCGCCGGCCCCGCGGTCGCCCCGCCCGGGGTGACGGTCGCCATCGACGAGGCGGACCTGCGCGCGGTCCTGCTGGGCGCGGCGGACCTGGAGAAGCTGGCGGCGGACGGCCGGGCCGAGCTCACCGGCGACCCGCGGGTGCTCACCGACCTGCTCGGCCACCTCACCGCCCCCGACCCGGACTTCGCCATCGTCACGCCCTGAGGACGCCGGTCGATCGCGAGGTGCGGGCATGACCGAACCCAGGCGCAGGGCCGGGGCAGAGCGGGGGGAGCGGGCGGTGGTCGGTGACGGCCTGCGGGGCCCGGCCTGATGCGGCGCCCGTCCCTGCGCGCCCCGTCCCTGCGTGCCCTGGGCCGGCCGACGCCCGGCGACGTCACGGCGGGCCTGGTCACCGGCCTGTTCTCGATCCCGGAGGGCATGGCGTACGCCTCGATCGCCGGGTTCAACCCGGTCGCCGGCCTGTTCTCCGGCGTCGTCCCGGTGATCGTCGGCTCCCTGGCCGCCCGCACCGTGCTGATGGTCACCACCCTCACCAGCGCCATCGCCCTGACCGCGCAGAGCGTGCTGAGCGACGCCGGACTCGACCCCGCCGACACCGGGAACGTGGCCGTCCTGGGCCTGCTGTCCGGCGCGGTGATGCTGCTGATGGGCGTCCTGCGGCTCGGCGTGATCCTCAGCTTCGTCTCCAACGCGGTGATGGTCGGCTTCTCCACCGGCATCGCCCTGCAGATCGTGGTCGGCGTGCTCAAGGACGCCACCGCCTACCGGCCGCGCGGCCACAACAAGCTGGCGCAGCTGGCGGACTGGCTGCTGCACGCCGGTTCCTGGCAGCCCGCCGCGACGCTGGTCGCGGCCGCCACCGTCGCCGCCTGGGCGCTCGCGCACGCCGTCAAACGGCTGCGCACGGTGGCGCTGCTGGTCGCGATGGTGACCGTCAGCGCGGGTGTCGCGGCCCTGGGCGCCGACGTCGAACTGGTCAGCGACATCGCCGACATCCCCGCCGCGCTGCCGCACTTCACCGCGCCCGACTGGTCCGCCGCGCCCCACCTGCTCGGCGGGGCGCTGTCGATCGCCCTGGTCGCGCTCGCCCAGGCCGCCGGGATCAGCCCCTCGGTGCCCAACCCGGACGGGACGAAGCCCGGCGTCAACGGCGACTTCACCGCGCAGGGCCTCGCCAACGCCACCGGCGCGCTGTTCCAGTCGCTGCCCGTCGGCGGCTCCCTCTCGCGCACCGGCGTCGCCGTCTCCGCCGGTGCCCGGACCCGCTGGGCGGGCGTCTTCTCCGGTGTCTGGCTCGCCCTGATCGTGCTCACCCTCGCCCCGCTCGCCGAACACATCCCGATGCCCGTCATCGGCGGGCTGGTCATCGTGGTCGGCGCCGAACTGATCGTCGGCAAGATCCCCGACATCAGGCTCGTGCTGCGCACCTCCGCGCTGTCCGCGACCGCGATGGCGGTCACCTTCCTGGGCACCACCCAGCTGCCGCTGCAACAGGCGATCATCCTCGGCGCCGTGCTGTCCCTGCTGCTGTACTGCGCCCAGGCCGCCCGGCAGGCGAGCCTGCTCAGACTCACCCCCACCGGCGACGGCCGCTGGCGGACCGCGGCGGTCCCCGACCGGCTGCCGCCCGGGGAGGTCACCGTCCTCGACTACGCCGGCGTCAGCCTCTTCGCCGAACTGCCCGCGATCGAACGCGCCTGGCCCGAGCCCGCCCCGCGGGCCGTCCTCGTCCTCGTCCTGCGCCACCTGCCCGACGTCCCCTCCTCGGCCATGATCAAACTCCTCGAACGCCTCGCCGACGACCTCCACCGCGCCGGCGGCCGACTCCTGCTCGCCGGGGTGCAGCCCCCGCTGGTGCGCATCGCCGAGGCCACCGGCCTCGCCCGGCACCTGGGCCTTGGGGCGATCGTGCCCGCCGACGACACCGTGTTCACCGCCGTCGAGACGGCCGTCCGCACCGGCCGGGAGTGGATCGACGCCACCCGGCCGACGGCCTGACCGCCCCGCCGCGGCCCCGTAGCGGCCCCTCATCGGGGTCGGCCGCCGGGGCGATCCCTCCGCCCCGGCGGCCGACCGGGAAACGGTTCAGTGCTTGCCCGCGTCCTTGATCTTCTCGCCGGCCTGCTTCAGATCGCTCTTCGCCTGCTCGACCTTGCCCTTGACCTCCATGGGCCGGTCGCCCGTGGACCGGCCGACGGTCTCCTTGACCTTGCCGCGGGCCTTCTCGGCCATGTTGCGCATCTTGTCGGAGGTAGCCATGTCGTGCGCTCCTTTCGCCCGGTGGGGCGGGGTCCGCCCCTCGCGGGCGCCTGCCCCGGACGCGCGGTTCCATGCCCGACGCGCCGGGGCGTCCGCGAACCGGGTGTGGGCCGCCCCCGGCGCGGGCACCCGCCGTACGGTGACCAGGCTGACCACCAGCGACCCGCACGGCCCCGGCTGGCAGCGCCGCCGGTACGGACGCGGGTTCGCCTGCTCATGTGCCGCAGAACATCATCCGGTCCGAGACTGAAACGCTTGTACGACCAGTATTCGGACGAATCTGCGATGACGAACCGCGAGAAAAGGTACTTGGCGTCCCGTCGGTGAGAATCCGAAGAGCTGACTAAGTCAGTCGATCGGGTGAGGGTGAAATGGGTGAATCCGAGCCCGTATACCTGCTCTGACCGACCGCCGCGGACGACGCGTCGGTGGACGTGCTGTACACCGCCGAACTCGTCAACGACAGCGGGACCTACAAGTTGATCGTGCGGGACCTGGTACACGGCTCCCTGCAATCGGTCACCGTCCCCCGGAGGACAGTCGGAAAGATCCCCGCGTACCTGTCCATGGTCGGCCTCCAGTAGCGCTCCGAGGCGCACGGGAAAGCCGGTCCGCCCCCAAGGACCTTCGGCCTTGGGGGCTTTGGAGCGCAGGCTCTCGAAGTCCGACCATCCACGTCCGACCATCCACCGCAGGTCACCGGGGCGATTCGGTCCGCAGGCCGTATGCTGAGTCGCTGTTCGGACGAGGGGGAGTGGTGGCATGGGTGGCTGGATCTGGGCGCTGATACCCGCCGTGATCATCGGTGGGGGCTGGCTCGGCGACAACGTCCGAGGGGCGCTGAAGACGCGCCACGAGCGGAAGATGGAACTGCAGCAGGCCGCCGAGCGGAGGCAGCTCGCGCTCGACGCGGCGAGCCGTCCGCCGGAGCCCGTCTGCGGCTGCACCCATCACCTGGCCAAGCACGACAAGCAGGGCAAGTGCCACGAGGTGGTCGAGGCGCCGACGGCCTGGGACGCGGAGCGCAAGCCCCTGCGGTACGAGCCCCGGTCGTGCAACTGCCAGCAGTACATCGGCCCCGAACCGCTGGGGACCGTTTTCGCGCCGGAGATCGTCGACCCCCGCTGACCGCGGACCGGCGCCGTCGTCCGCGGAGGGGTCACGGCGGAGGCGAGCCGTCGTCTCTTCGGCGGCGGCGGGGTGGTGTTCGTGGGAAGGGCGGGAGCTCCTCCGAGGGGGAGCCGTAGCGGGGATGGGATGACGTACGAGGTGAGGGGCCGGTTGCTCGGGCGGGGACGGGAGCTGGAGGTGGTGGACCGGCTGCTGCGTGAGGTGCGGGGCGGGCGCAGTCCGGTGCTGGTGGTGCGGGGGGAGGCCGGGGTCGGCAAGTCGGCGCTGCTCGACGAGCTGGCCGTACGGGCGGAGCGGAGCGGGCCGCTGCGGCTGGTGCGGGCGGCCGGGGTCGAGGCCGAGGCCGAGTTCGCCTACTCGGCCCTGCAGCGGTTGTGCGCGCCGCTGCTGTCGCACCTCGACGCGCTGCCGGCGGTGCAGCGGGAGGCGCTGCGGGTGGCGTTCGGGCTGAGTGCCGGGAACCCGCCGGAGATGCTGCTGGTCGGGATGGCGGTGCTCGGGCTCTTTGCCGAGGCGGGGGCGCGGTCCCCGCTGGTGTGCCTGGTCGACGACGCGCAGTGGCTGGACCTGATGTCGCAGCGGATCCTGGCCTTCGTCGGGCGTCGGCTGGACGCGGAGTCGGTGGCGCTGGTGTTCGCCGAGCGGGTCACCGGCGGGCGGGCGGAGGAGGGCTTCGCCGGACTGCCGGAGCTGTGGGTGCGCGGACTGGCCGACGCCGACGCCCGGGCGCTGCTCGACGGCGTGCTGCCGGGGCCGGTGGACGCCCGGGTGCGGGACCGGATCGTCGCC